>CAUORV010000012.1:0-15861 GCA_963507085.1 uncultured Atopobium sp. | reverse complement strand
AGCAAAAGAAGAGCGGAATCAATTGATGGACCAGCACCAATTACAAGAACCGCAACATTAACAAGACCTAAAAGTCCGCCAATCAAAAGCGCCAGACTAAAGAGCTTCATTTTGCGAGTCTCAGGAGTCATATATCCCCTATCTATCAAATATCACTTTGGCTATTGTACCCGTCTTTTATATAAATTAAGTAATCGAATCATTAAACGGTAGAGTGTATCGGTAAAAGAAATGGCGAGAAAACCAAAGGGTTTCTCGCCACATGTGTATTTGGTGGGCCCAGAGGGATTTGAACCCCCAACCCAGGGATTATGAGTCCCCTGCGCTAACCGTTGCGCCATGAGCCCGTAAGAAAAAAGCGGCGACAGATGCCGCCGCCAGAATGCGTGGTGGAGAATAGGGGGATCGAACCCCTGACCTCATGACTGCCAGTCATGCGCTCTCCCAGCTGAGCTAATTCCCCGAACGTGGTGCGGAAAATACTATAGCAAACCAAAGCTCTGTTTTTCTCGACAATTTTGTAATTGATGGCATATAAAGCGAATTTGCATAAAGTATGCTGGGTACACAAGTAGTAATGATTACTCTTAATTGAAACTTATGGGAGTTTTTGATGAATATAGAACTAGTACAGGGAATTTTGATTCCTTTTGCAGGAACTTCGCTGGGCGCAGCGATGGTACTGTTTATGAAGAAGGCCTTAAATCGCACAGTAGAGCGTGCTCTTACGGGCTTTGCCGCCGGCGTCATGGTTGCTGCTTCTATCTGGAGTTTGTTGATTCCAGCTATTGAATCTTCTGAGGCAATGGGACAGTTTGCGTTTATTCCTGCAGTAGTTGGATTTTGGGTAGGTACTCTTTTCTTGCTCCTGCTTGACCATGTAATCCCCCACCTTCACCTTGGCGAGACAGACGACGAGGCCGAGGGTATTAAAACAAGCTGGCAGAAATCAACGCTCATGGCACTTGCAGTAACACTCCACAACATTCCAGAAGGCATGGCTGTAGGCGTTGTTTTTGCTGGCTGGGTTTCGGGAAATTCTACTATTACCTATGCAGGTGCTATGGCTTTAGCACTCGGTATTGCTATTCAGAACTTTCCTGAAGGCGCCATCATTTCTATGCCTCTTCATGCAGGCGGTACCTCTAAAGGCAAGTCGCTCATCTTGGGAATTTTATCGGGCATAGTTGAGCCTATTGGAGCGGTGCTGACTATACTTGCAGCAGAGCTTGTTATTCCCATTCTTCCCTACCTGCTCAGTTTTGCCGCAGGCGCCATGATGTATGTTGTTGTAGAAGAACTTATTCCAGAAATGAGTGAAGGCAAGCACTCAAATATTGGAGTACTTGCCTTCGCATTAGGCTTTACCGTTATGATGACGCTTGATGTAGCGCTTGGTTAATAACCAGGCGCTCTTTTTTATAGCTCGCGCTCTGGAAGGATCTTCTCGGCTAGCCAAGAGGCAACCTCGTCAAGGGCAACCTCAAAGCGCTCACCGGTAGCACGCTCTTTGACTTCTGCGATGCCGTTTGCAACGCCCTTCTTGCCCACAATTACCTGCCATGGGAAGCCAATAAGGTCTGCATCAGCAAACTTGACGCCAGGACGCTCTGCACGGTCATCAACAACAGTCTCAAGACCAGCAGCAACACAAGCGTCAGCTACTGCACCTGCTGCATCCCAGATCTCTGGGTCTTTGTCAGAGAGGCAAAGAACGGAAACCTCATAAGGAGCAACAGAGACTGGCCACTTGATGCCCTTCTCGTCATTGTATTGCTCAACAACAGCAGCAAGCAGCCTGGAAACACCAATGCCGTAGCAGCCCATAACCAGAGGCTTATCCTCGCCGTTTTCGTCGGTGAAAGTGGCGTTAAGGGCCGCAGAGTACTTGGTGCCAAGCTGGAAGACCTGGCCAACCTCAATACCGCGAGCAGCATGCAGAGGAAGACCACACTCAGGACAAATATCGCCCTCCTGAGAAGTGACAAGGTCTTTCCACTCGTTAATCTCAAAGTCGCGACCAAGCTCAACGTGATCAAGGTGGTAGTCTGCCTTATTGGCGCCACAGAGCCACCACTGAGTATCCTCAAGAGAGAGATCTCCAATAACGCGAATGCCCTCAGGCAGACCAACAGGTCCAATGAAGCCCTTAATGAGGCCATACTCTTCAAGCTCTTCATCGGTCATCATGTGATAGTCACCAAAGACGTGCTCAGCTTTGACCTCATTGAGCTCATGTGTGCCTGGAACAAAGCACACAACTGGCTTACCGTTTCCGTCAACAAGAGCTAGAGCCTTACGAGTTGCTGCAGGTGAAACGTGAAGGAACTCAGCTACATCATCAATGGAGCCAATACCAGGGGTGTGAATCTCACACATCTTGCCAGACTCACGCTCTTCTACGTTAATCTTTGCAGCTGCTGCCTCAGTATCTGCAGCATAGCCACAATCGCAATAGACCAGGCTTGCCTCGCCAGCCTCTGCCAGCGCCATAAACTCAACAGAGGTGTCTCCACCAATCTGACCAGAGTCTGCAACTACCTGCAGAGCCTTAAGACGCGTGCGATCACAAACGTTCTGGTAAGCAACCTTCTCCTGGTCATAGCATTCTTGCAGCGACTCTTGATTTGCCGAGAAGGAATATCCGTCTTTCATAATGAACTCACGGCCACGCATAAGACCAAAGCGTGGACGACGCTCGTCACGGAACTTATCCTGAATCTGATAGAGCGTTACAGGAAGCTGCTTATAGCTCTTGAGCTCGTTTCTTATAAGGTCTGTGAAGGTTTCCTCGTGAGTTGGGCCAAGAGCAAACTGACGATCATGACGGTCGTGCATACGCATGAGCTCATCACCATAGACATCCCAACGACCAGACTCTTCCCAGAGCTCAGCGGGGGTCATAATAGGAACAAGGATCTCCTGAGCACCAATACCGTCCATCTCATCGCGAATGATGGCCTCAATCTTTAAAAGAGAGCGCCATGCAAGAGGCAGATAAGAGTAAAGACCCGCAGCGGTCTTTCTAATCATGCCAGCACGAAGGAGCAGGCGGTGACTTGCAAGTACAGCCTCAGCTGGATCTTCTTTGAGCGTAGGTGCATACAAAGAAGACATGCGCATCCAGTGCTTCAAGGTAGTTTCCTTTCAATATGAAGTAATACGTATAGTTTACTTATTTTTTGCCAAAACGATTCTCTATTTCGGCGAATAACTCATCAACAATTTTATCTTCAGGAACTTTTCTAATAGGATTGCCGTTTTCAAACAACACTGCCTGGCCTTTGCCACAGGCTACACCAAGGTCAACACCCCTAGCTTCACCAGGTCCATTAACAACACATCCCATGACTGCTACAGAAATTGGAGCACGAACGCCATCCAGGCGCTTGGTAACTTCTTCTGCAATAGGAATCATGTCAACGCCACACCTGCCGCAGGTAGGGCAGCTCACCAACTCTGGCTTAATGCGACGCATACCAAGAGCCGCAAGAAGCTCCCATGCTACGTGGACTTCTTCTACGGGATCGGCCGTTAGAGAGAGACGCATGGTATCGCCAATACCGCTCTCAAGCAAAATGCCCACCGCAGCAGAATTCTTTACCGTTCCCTGCCTTAACGCACCGGCTTCTGTAACGCCTACATGCAGAGGAATCTGTGGAAGCTCCTTGGAAAGCGCTCGATATACCGCAAGTGTAGTGGGAACATCGTGAGCTTTTGCAGACAAGACAATGTCGTCAAAACCGCGAGAAGAAAAGTGCTCAACAAAAGACTTTGACGATGCCACGAGTTTCTCGACAAGGGTCATATCCTGTCTTGTATCAAATTCTTTAGCAAGAGAACCAGCGTTAACGCCAATTCTGATAGGAATATTCGCCTCTTTAGCTGCCTCAATAACAGCATCAACGCGCTCCATAGAGCCAATGTTACCCGGATTAATACGAAGCGCAGCAGCACCTCGCTTTGAAGCTTCAAGCGCCAGCTTATAGTCAAAGTGAATATCGGCAACAACAGGAAGTGGCGAGTATTTGCAAATCTCTTCAAAGCCATCCAAGGCCTTTGCATCAGGAATTGCCACACGAATAATCTCGCACCCTGCCTCGGCAAGCCCCTTGATCTGAAGGAGCGTTGCATCTGGATCATCTGTTTTAGTGGTGCACATAGACTGAACGGAAACGGGAGCGCCGCCACCAACCTGGACAGATCCAACCATGACGGGATGAGTTTTTGTGCGAGCAATCTCAGACATAAAATCAGCTACCTAAAAAGTAAATGAAGAATATCGTTTCTCAGTGCAACAACAAAGACAAACAGGAAAAACGCCAGTCCAATATAAGACAAAATGTTTTGAACCTTGATAGACAGAGGCTTTCTAATTATCACCTGAATTACCTCAATCAGAATCTTTCCACCGTCAAGAGGTGGAATAGGTAAAAGATTCATAAATCCAAGTGACATGGAAATAGCTGCTACCAGCATAATAAGAGTTGAGAAACCCTCTGCAGCAGCTTCTGATGCCATTACAGAAATTCCAACAACGGAAGACGACTGATTGAGAACTTCCATGGTCTGCGTTGGGATGAGCAGTCTGAGCGCAAACTGACCAACCTGCGCGGCATACGATACAGCTGCAGCTGATGCCTCAATAAACGAGAAGTGATAGGTGGTCATGACAGGTGTCACGCCGATGATTTTATCATCAGGGCGCAAAACAGGCTTGATAGTAGTTTCAAGTTGAATGCCATTGCGCTCATACGTGACTGGGATATCCTTGCCTCCATTGGACATTGCATCTTTGATAGCAGCAGTAAGGTCTTCCCAGGTATGTACCTCTACCTTGTTAAAGGTAAGAATAGTGTCTCCGGCAGTAAGGCCTGAAATAGCAGCAAGAGAGCCAGATTCAACGGATCCAAGCTGAGCCTTATTTTGAGCAGCAGGAATACCAACAAACATCAAAGAGCCAACAACCAGCACAAAGGCCAGCGCAATATTGACTAGAGGTCCGCCCAAGATCATGAGCAAACGTTTGGGAACATTTACACCAACATAGGTATGAGCCTTCTCTTGAGCAAAGAAATCATCAGCAGACATCTGTGGAACACGAGGCTCCCCTGCTGCTGTAGAGCCTTCAAGCTCAAAGTTGTGGCCGCGATCATACTCACAGCGAAGCTCAGCGTCTCGCGCAAGTGTTTGGAACGTGGTGTGCGCTAGCTCATCTGACTCTTTGACAAGCTCAATGGAACCCCAGTCCGCCAAGGTATATAGCAGATTGTAAGCGCGGTCATCCTCGCAGTTAAGTTTTGCGGCAAGCGTGCCAACCTCAAGTGAGCCTGCTTCCTGAACGGCCATCAGAGCCTGAGGTAGAAGCTCATCAAGCTGGCCTTCCATGCCACAGATGCGGGTATAGCCACCAAAAAGAAGCGGTGTTACGCCAACCTCGGTGCCATACTTCTTGCTCTTATGAGAAAGCTTGTACTTGAACGGCATGCCCAAAAAGAACTCAGTGACACGAACGCCACACAGGCGCGCCATACCGTAATGGCCAGCCTCGTGAACAAATACAAGGAGCGAGAGGACCAAGAGTCCCCAAAAAATTGGTGAAAGAATAGCTAACAAATTCACAAAATTCCTATCCCACAAAAGAGCGAGCTAAAGCTCGTGCTTCTGCGTCTACAAGCGTCAATTGTTGAAGGTCTTCTACCCTTTGGACATGAGAGGCATTCATGGTCTCTGCAACAATGCGCTCGATATCAAGAAATGAACATCTTCCTCGCCTAAATGCATGGTTAGCAACTTCATTAGCAGCATTCATGATGCATGGAAGCGTTCCACCAACAGTTCCCGCGTGACGAGCAAGAGCTAGGCATCCAAAGGTCTTCTCGTCAGCATAATCGCCTGTGAGAGGAGCGGTTTCTTGCCACTCAACCGGCTTGGCAATAGCTGGCCAGCGATGAGGATAGCTCAGAGCAAACTGGATGGGAAGCCTCATGTCAGAGGCTCCAAGCTGCGCCTTTACGGAACCGTCCACAAATTCAACCATAGAGTGGATGCGGCTCTGGCGATGCACCAGTACCTCAAGCTTGTCCATTGGAGTATCAAAGAGATGATGAGCCTCAATGAGCTCAAGGCCCTTGTTCATGAGCGTTGCACAGTCGATGGTAATCTTGGCGCCCATCTTCCAGGTTGGATGCGCTAAAGCGTCGTCGGCCGAGACATGCTTAAGCTGCTCACGAGAATATCCGAAGAACGGACCACCAGAGCAGGTAAGCCAAATCCTCTGGATATCAGCGGGGTTCTCGCCAATAAGGCACTGGAAGATGGCACTGTGCTCAGAATCAACGGGAATGAGCTGACCAGGCTTGACCAGAGGCATCAGGAGGTCTCCGCCAACAACAATTGACTCCTTGTTAGCGTAAGCCAGCACCTTGCCAGCCTTTACAGCGGCAAGACCAGCGTAAATGCCAGCCTCTCCCACCACTGCGTTGACCACGCAGTCAACCTCATCCAGCACAGCGAGCGCCTGAACAGCCTCAGGACCAAAGCTTGCCTTGCAGCCTTGAGGCAGTGCGTCGAGAAGAACGTTGCCCTTGACACTTGCATCGGCAAAAGCAACATGTTTGCAGTTGAACTCATTTGCTGCCTTCACGGCAAACTCAGCCGACGACCTCACCGCAAGGGCAACTACCTGCACCTTTTGCGGGAAATGACGGCATACATCAAGCGTCTGCATGCCCACAGAGCCCGAAGCTCCTAGGACAGCAACACGTAAAGGCTCATGCCTAGCGGCACGAGGCGCAGTGTCTTCAAAAATGCTCAAAACCTATGCTCCAAACGGCAGCGCAATAGGTAGCTTGACCTGGCTAAAGAGCACGGCAAGCTGGAAGAGAAGAAACGCCGCCATAGTTCCAAAAATCATCGAATCGGTTCTATCAAGTAGACCACCATGACCAGGCATAATTGAACCAGAATCCTTGAGGCCCACTCCTCGCTTAATGCGAGACTCAAAGAGGTCTCCAACAACAGAGAAGATGCCTTCTGTTACACCAAAGAGCAGCGCAAACAGTGGATTCATATTAATTGCACCAAAAACTGCCATCAAGAACCACACAAGCATTGAACCTAAAAGACCACCGTAGAAGCCTTCCCAGCTCTTATTTGGAGAAATTCTTGGCGCCAGTTTATGCTTGCCAAATTTAGATCCAAACAAGTAAGCAAATGAATCGTTAGCCCACACAGAGAGCATGACAGCAAGCGTAATCCAAGGAATAGAAAAACTAGGCTCTGTGGACCTCAGAAGCACTACCGTTGAAAGTGAGAGCGACGTATACAGAGGTCCAAAGGCCGTAACCGCCACGTCTGCAAGGTTTGCTCGCGGAGTAAGGACATACCAAAGGCCACAAAGGATAATCAAAAGCAGGGAGAATGCCAGCGGAAAGACATGACCAAAATACGCAATTATGGGGAAAATAAGCGAGAAAACAAGGCCAAGAGGCTCGTTTGGCATACGTCCGCCCATACGACAAATGTGGAAGAACTCAGAGCAGCAAAGCCATCCCATACCAGCAATCAAAACAATGGTGGCTTCTTTACCCACAAAAAGTGCAGCAAGCACAATAGCAGCATAAACTACGCCAGACAGAGTTCTGGTCAAAAGCTTTTCGGTGACGCCACGAACTCGCTGGCCCATGAGGTTACCAGCGGATCGTTGCAACTCTTTAAGCGAGCGTCGAATCTCCAGCTTTTCAATCTGTCTATCAATTCCAACACTGCCTGTTTCTTCAGGATTTAGCTGAGAGTCAGTATCAATCCTGGAAGTAGGCTTTTTGGAATCGCGCGTATTGTCCACCACTATTTCACTCCTCCGAATCGCCTCTCGCGACTCTGATAGTCCTTAATGGCGCGCAAAAAATCCCACTTAGAGAAGTCAGGCCAGTAAGTTTGCGTGACATACAGCTCCGAGTAAGCCAGCTGCCACAGCAAATAGTTAGAAAGCCTCAGCTCTCCTGACGTGCGAATCAAAAGGTCTGGATCAGAAAGTCCTGCTGTATAGAGGTTCTTCTCGAGGTCTGCTGGAGTCACCGAATCAGCAGACACACTACCCTCAGCAATTTGGTTGGCGAGAAGAACAGCTGCCCTGGTCAGCTCTGCACGAGAGCCATAGTTAACAGCCAGTGCAAATGTCATACCAGTGTTTTGTGCGGTCTCATCAAGTCCGCGCTGGAAGGTCTTGCGGGTCTTCTCTGGCAAAGCCTCAAGGTCACCAAAGAAACGCAGCTTTACGTTTTCTTGGTGGAACAGTGGGAGCTCTTTGAGCAGCGTCTCGGCAAACAGACGCATAAGTAAGTCAACCTCACGCTGAGGGCGTTTCCAGTTTTCTGTAGAGAACGCATAAACCGACAGAACGTCCAATCCAAGGCGCACGCTTGTAGTAACAGCCTCGCGCAAAGAAAGAACACCAGCCTTATGACCTTCGGTTCTATCAAGTCCGCGAGCTGTAGCCCATCTGCCGTTTCCATCCATAATGATGGAAACGTGAGACGGAATAGTTTCTAAATTGATATCAGAGAGACTGATATCTTCTGGTGCGTCAGAGAAATACTGGACGAGTTTGTCTGTATCAAACTGCACTTAAATCTCCATGATTTCTGAAGTCTTGGTCTTAAGAAGAGACTCGATCTGTGCAATATAGGTATCGGTCAGTTTCTGAATACCGTTCTTCTCGCGCTTCTGATCGTCCTCAGAGAGCTCCTCATCGCGCTCAATCTTGCCGTTAACGTCACGACGAACGTTACGAACAGCTACGCGAGCCTCCTCAGCAATCTGAGAGCACTCTTTAGCAAGCTCACGGCGGCGCTCCTCAGTTGGCATTGGGAAAGGAAGCCTAATAGCGGAGCCGTCATTGGATGGAGTAATGCCAAGGTCAGAAGTCTCAATGGCCTTCTCGATGCTCTTAAGAGCGGTCTTATCCCATGGCTCTACAAGCAGCATAGATGCCTCTGGAACCTTAATAGCTGCAAGCTGAGAAATTGGAGTTGGCTGGCCATAGTAGTCTACCTTGATGTGATCAAGTGCGTGTGGATTTGCGCGACCAGTACGGACGCGGCCAAAGTTATTCTTAAGTGCCTCGATGCACTTCTCCATAGACTGCTTAGCTTTATCAGAATGAACGCTCATTAGTCCTCCTCAACGACAGTGGTACCGACTTCTTCTCCGGAAATTGCCTTCATAAAAACGCCTTCAGACTGCATGTCAAATACAAGAATTGGCATCTTATTGTCTTTGCACAGCGCAATTGCTGCAGCGTCCATAACCTTAAGTTCTTTGGCGAGAACGTCTTTGTAAGTGACGGTGTCATACTTAACTGCATCTGCATGAGTAACAGGGTCACAGTCGTAAATGCCATCTACCTTTGTTGCCTTCATCAGAGCCTCTGCGCCAATCTCGCAGGCGCGAAGAGCTGCAGCAGTATCAGTGGTGAAGTAAGGGTTACCAGTACCTGCAGCAAAGATAACAATACGGCCCTTCTCAAGGTGCCTGATAGCACGACGGCGAATATAAGGCTCTGCAACCTGAGCCATGGAAATTGCACTCATAACACGGCAATCCATGCCATTGCGCTCAAAACAATCTTGGAGTGAGAGAGCGTTGATTACTGTTGCAAGCATGCCCATGTTATCGCCTTGAGCACGATCCATGCCAGCAGCTGCCTGAGAAACGCCTCTAAAGATGTTTCCGCCGCCAACAACAATGGCAACCTGAACGCCAGACTCCCAGACAGGCTTAATTTCTTTAGCAAGCATTTCTGGAATTGAAGGGTCAATGCCAAAGGATTGCTCACCCATCAATGCTTCACCAGAAAGCTTTAAAAGTACTCTTTTGTATTTAGCTGAAGACAAAGCTTCCTCGCTCTCTCCGTTTGCCATAGTTGTAATAATTTTAACAAACGACACCGTAAGTTTTGCAGGAATCACGGTAAAAAAAGAGCCGGTTGAAGACAACCGGCTCAAAATAATTGAAGTAAAAAGTCTTACTCTTCACCAAAAGCAAAACGTACGAAGCTGACAATCTTAACCTCGTCGTCAACCTTCTTGGAGAGCAGCTTTGCGTACTCAGAAATGGTCATATCTGGGTCCTTAACAAATGCCTGCTCAGTAAGGACGTACTCCTTGTAGTACTTCTCGAGACGACCATAAGCCATCTTCTCCTGAATAGCCTCAGGCTTGCCGGACTCAGCCGCCTGTGCCTTATAAATGGAGAGCTCGTGATCAACGATGTCCTGTGGAACATCCTCACGGCGAGCAGCAACTGGAGCAGCTGCAGCTACCTGCATTGCAACATCGTGTGCAAAGTTCTTGAAGTCCTGAGACTCAGCGGTCTCTGGCTTGTTGAACTCAAAGGTAACAATGTCAGCAAGCTTGCCACCAAGGTGGATGTAGCTAGCAAGAGCGCCGTTTGCAGCCTCAACGCGCTGGAAACGAAGAACACGCATGTTCTCGCCGATGTTGTGGATCTTATCGGTAATTGCCTCGTCGACAGTCTCGTCGCCAAGCTTAGCAGCCTTGAGCTCCTCAACGTCAGCTGGGTTGCTCTCAACGACAACTGCAGCAAGATCGCCAGCAAAGCCGGTGAACTGTGGGTTAGTACCAACAAAGTCAGTCTCGCAGGAGAGCTCGAGAATTGCGCCAGTCTTGCCGTCTGGGCTGATGAAAGTAGCAATGGTGCCCTCATTGGTGTCACGGCCAGCACGCTTAACTGCCTTAGCAACGCCCATAGTACGAAGGATGTCTACTGCCTTCTCAATATCGCCCTCAGCCTCGACGAGTGCCTTCTTGCACTCCATCATAGGAGAGCTGGTCATATCACGAAGCTGCTTAACAAGTGCTGCGGTAATCTCTGCCATGTTTTCCTCCCAAAAATCTACTGAATAACTAAATTATTTAACCCGTTGCTAAGAGTTACTCAGCAGCTGGGGTCTCGGACTCAGCACCCATCTCTTCAGCAGAAATCTGCTCCTTGCCGCTACCTGCAAGAATTGCGTCTGCAGCAAGCTGGCACATAAGAGAAATGGAACGAATAGCATCGTCATTTGCAGGAATGCCGTAATCAACAACATCTGGATCAGAGTTGGTGTCAAGCAGGGAGACAACTGGAATGTGAAGACGGTTTGCCTCACGAATTGCGTTCTCCTCACGCTTGGAGTCAACAACAAAGAGAGCCTGTGGAAGAGAAGTCATATCACGGACGCCACCGAGGTTAAGCTGAAGCTTCAGAAGCTCCTTGTTCTTAAGAGCCTGCTCCTTCTTAGGAAGGGCTGCCATACGGCCGTCCTCTACCATTGCCTCAAGCTCCTCAAGGCGCTTAATGCGGGAACGCATGGTGACAAAGTTGGTCAGCATACCGCCAAGCCAACGCTGGTTGATGTAAGGCATGTTTGCACGAGCTGCCTCAGTAGCGATTGGCTCCTGAGCCTGCTTCTTGGTGCCGACGAAGAGAACGCGGCCACCCTTAGATGCAACATTCTTCAGGAAAGTGTAAGCAGCGTCTGCGCCAAGCATGGTCTGCTTAAGGTCAAGAATGTAAATGCCGTTGCGCTCACCAAAGATGTATGGCTTCATCTTAGGGTTCCAACGACGAGTCTGGTGACCATAGTGGCAACCAGCATCCAGAAGAGTCTGAATAGTAATCTTTGCAGCCATTTTTTACCTCCATTGGTTGTTCCTCCGTACGAGTTCAAGCCTTGTTAAAACCACCCAACACCTGGCTTAGCGTTAGGCACCACGGCAAACAAGTAGTCGTACGTGCGATTTTGTGCTGTTTGGTAACAGCATGTTGTGCTTCTACACAACTTTTGAAAGTATAACAGGAAAACAAGGGCTACGTCCATAAAGAATTTAGACCATAACCTCTACAAATACTGTGCAAATACATCTAACTTTCAAACGCAAGTCCTTCTGCAACAAAGCACGGTTTACTTTGACCTTGGATGAGCTGCCTTTGCCGCTTCTTTGAGCCTATCAACTGACAAATGTGTATACACCTGCGTAGTTGAGAGCGACTCATGACCTAAAAGTTCCTGGACAATGCGAAGATCTGCTCCACCACCAAGAAGTTCTGTGGCGTATGTATGTCTCATAGCATGTGGAGAAAGTGAGCTGTCTAGTCCTGCAGCCGCTAAATACGACGAGAAAACCTTGCGTAAAGAATCAGCGCTCATGTCATTTCCTCTGACAGAAATAAAGAGAGCTGAGTGTGCACGGCCTGTTTTGTCTTTTAACAAGAGCGTAGGACGAGAAGACCTAAGGTACTTCTTAAGCCACTCAATTGCAGACTCATACAACGGAACAATTCTCTCTTTAGAACCCTTACCAAAGAGACGTACTGTCCCATTTTGTAAATCAATCTGCTCAAGCTTGAGCGTTGCTACCTCAGAAATACGAGCACCTGTTGCATACAAGAACTCAAGAAATGCTCGATCTCTCAGCCCTACTGCTGTTGAGGTATCACATGATTCCAAAAGCCTATTTACATCAGAGTCAGTCATGGTGTGTGGAAGATTGCGTGGCGCTCGAGGATTACTAAGTGCAAGAGCGGGGTCAGTTGCAATCAGTTTTTCTCGCTGCATCCACTTGTAGAAACCACGTAATGCAGACAGGTGTCTTTTAAGCGTTTTAGCAGAATATTGAGCTTGTTTGAGGTAGGCTAAATACAAGCGAAGGTTTCTGTGATCAACCTTAGTTACCTCCACGCCTTCCCTACTGCACCACTGCTCAAATGCTAAAAGATCAGTTTGATATGACCTTAAAGTATTCTCAGAAAGATTCCTAACCTTGCTTAAATACTCAATAAATTGTTCAACGTGACTTTTCTGCACTTTAGAAATGCCCACATTAATCACGCTTTACACAATCAAAGAGTTCATGGCGAGAGGCAAGATACTCATCAAAATCTTTATGAGCGCGCTCCGCCATCTTCTGACGGCGCTCGTCTTTTCTTTTAATGTGCTCGTCCAGTGGCTCAAAAATTCCAAAGTTAACATGCATGGGCTGGTAATCTTTGGTGTTTGGGTTTGTTGCATATCCCACAAGAGAGCCAAACGAGGTTGTTAAAGGAAGCTTGACTTCCTCTGTACCCAACAGACGCGCATACATGTTGAGTGCTGCAAGCAAGCCTGAGGCAATCGCCTCAACATAGCCTTCTGTACCTGTAATTTGACCTGCGAGAATAGTAGAAGTGCCAGGAATTCCAAATGACCTATCAAGCGCATGAGGGGAATCAACAAAAGAGTTTCTATGCATGACGCCATAGCGGACGAACTCAGCATTCTCCAGACCTGGGATGAGCGTAAATACGCGTTTTTGCTCTCCCCACGTGAGGTTTGTTTGAAAACCTACCAGATTAAATGCTGTTTTAGCTGTATTTTCTGCACGAAGCTGAACTGCCGCCCAGGGACGTTTACCTGTTCTGGGATCAATAAGTCCAACAGGTTTTAGTGCTCCAAACCTAATGGAATCATGTCCTGTTCTTGCCACTTCCTCAATAGGCTGACATGCCTGGAACAAATCGGATTGCTCAAAATCGTGTCCGATAACACGCTTAGCTGTGAGTAACTCCTCTACAAATGTGTCGTATTCCTCTTTATTCATAGGGCAATTAAGGTAATCGCCAATTCCTAAATCCTCATAACGAGACTGGGAGAATGCAATTGAACGGTCGATTGACTCTTCAGACACAATGGGCGCTGCTGCATCAAAAAACGACATTCTGTCAGTTCCCACACGCTTAGAAATGGCCTGGTATAAGCTATCGGAACACAGAGGACCTGCAGCGATAACTGTTGGCTCATCAGTAAGCTCTGTAACCTCTGCATGAGTCACAGAGATGTTGGGGTGATTTTTAATCTGCTCAGTTACTGCTTTTGAAAACTCTTCCCTATTTACCGCAAGTGCGCCACCTGCAGGAACAGAGTTTTCCTCTGCTATCCGAAGCAGAAAACTGTTCATCTTCTTAAGCTCAGACTTTAAAATTCCAGCTGCAGAGTCTTCTTTGGTAGATTTCAAAGAGTTGGAACATACCAGTTCAGCAAACATGTCTGTGTGATGCGCTGGAGAAGACACAACAGGACGCTGCTCAATGAGCTCTACAGAAATACCACGAGAAGCAAGCTGTAAGGCACATTCACTTCCAGCTAAACCAGCGCCTACTACCGTAACTTTTTGTGTCATTTTTCACCTATCACACACTACGAGTCCAAATAAAAGTCTTTAGAAGGAGTATACCTTCCATCCGGTAATCTTTTTACCATTCCACGAGCTTCATAATCAGTTAGAGAATTTAGTACGGTAAGTACGTTTTCTGATAACCTCCATGCAAGCTCTTCTGGTCTTGAAGGAGAAGCGATAAGTGCAGATAAAAGTGGCGTGAGCTTCTTGTCTTGCTTTATTTGTTCCTGAACTAGGCAATCAAAATCTAAAGAAATTGCAAGGCCTAACGAAGTCTCATCAGGAATAATTTGAGCACCTTCAGCAATTAGTCTATTGGTACCAGCAGAAGCTGGAGAAAAGATAGACCCAGGTATTGCATAAATAGTTTTACCAAGTGAGTTAGCAAATTCGGCAGTACTCATGGTGCCCGAGCAAAGTCCTGCTTCCGTTACCAGAAGCACTTTTCCTAACGCTGCAATTACTGCATTTCTCCTGGGAAACGCATAGCGCCTAGGCGGTGTCCCCCACCTATCTAAAGATATAACCGCTCCTCTTCTTTCTCGTGCAGCTTCAAAAAGATCTAGCGATGTAGTTGGATACGTCACATCAGCGCCACAACCTGCTACTACAACGGTTTTTCCGCCAGCATTAAGCGCAGACATGCCCGCAGTGTAGTCGCAGCCAAGCGCTCCTCCAGATACCACCACAATATTGTTATCTGCAGCGCATCTGCCAGCCATTTCTGCAATTGCCATGCCGTATGGAGTGGCTCTACGAGCCCCAATTACAGACATACAAGGTGCTTGCAAAACGCTTCTATCCCCTATTCCATAAATCACTTCAGGTGGATGGTTGAGCAGTAGCAGCTCTTTTGGATAATCCTCATCTTCTGATGAAATCTCCCATCTCTCCATTGCTACTCCAAAGAACGAGACCTATAAGCCACAGCCTCAGATACGTCGTCTTTTGTCACTTTTTCATGGTGAGCAATATCTGCGATGGTCCGTGCAACTCTGCAAGTGCGCGTTATTGCCCTACCTCCTAAATGAAGTCCTCGAGCAAATCTATGCAATAGTTGCAACGCTGATTCATCAAAACTCTCCACGTACTTTTGGCGAGAAGTGCTTTCCACTCCACGGGTTTCTCGCCAAGAGGCAAAATCTCTACCAGAGACAACAAGTGAGCGCATACCTGCTGAAGTGAGTCCTAGCTCACCTTGAATTACTCGATCAGAAGAAGGACGAGCTACATCACACACAATATCTATTCGATCCATCAAGGGACCTCCAATTTTTGACTGATACGTAGAAATCTTTCCCGGAGAACACTTGCAAGTGTGCGTTTTGTCTCCAAAGTAACCACAGGGACAAGGATTAGCTGCAGCAATGAGCTGAAACTGAGAAGGAAACTTATATATGCCATCAACTCGCGCAAGACGAACGTATCCATCTTCAATAGGCTGACGTAAAACTTGCAACGTATTAGAAGCAAATTCTGGTAGCTCATCCAGAAAGAGCACACCTTTATGAGCAAGGGAAATCTCACCCGGAATAACAGGTCTACCTCCACCAATCATGCCTGCTACAGAAGCCGAGTGATGTGGAGACCTAAAGGGTCTTACTCCTGCCTGAATAGAATCTGTCTCACAGCCTGCTACAGA
>CAUORV010000011.1:0-17035 GCA_963507085.1 uncultured Atopobium sp. | reverse complement strand
AGCAAACTAGCAAGTTTGAAGAGCTGTGGCCTGTAGATGAGTGTAGAGATCATCAAAATAGTGTGAGCTGGGAAATAAAGTGCGTTGAAGTACAACTGATTGCTGTAAGAAAGCGTGCCTTCCATGGCAAACTTTGGCAAAGAATCAATAAGGTTGTAGAGGAAAAGTGCTAAAAAGAGAGGCCAGCACTGTACAAAGATATCTTTGATGTTTGCAAGTTTGATGCGCACGCTTTTATCGGTCTCAAGAATGGCTAGGGGAGCAGAAACAAATACCAGAGTGATAAGGGCACAAATACCCATGCTCCAGCTTGCCCATACAAGATTTCTGGTAACAAACAACACAACAGTAAAGAGAATAAAACTGGCACTACACCTAAGAGCCTGACTGAGTCCTGCGAGGTAGAGTTTGTCTTTTTGCTGAAGACGACCTTCGTAGACATCAGCCATACCGTCAACCGCCCTAAAGAGCAAAGCTCCCGTGCAGATAGAAAACATGGGCTCGGTATATCCTTTAAAGAAGCACCAAATAAGACCTGCTAGTACCATGACAATAACGGTAGCTGCGCGTTGAATCTGGTAATCAGAAAAACTACGTTGTTCAGCTATGTCGGAAACTTGATACGTGCGAACACCGTATTGGGCAATAAATAACAAAAGTGTTGCCACAACAAATGCCATGGAGAAAAGTCCTGCTTGTTCAATGCCAACAAGCTGGGAGCAAACAACAGTTAAAAGCGGGAAAAGTGCGCCCCAGGCGCCTTGTCCAAGTGCGTTGAAGAGATAATCCTGGGACGTTTGATGTGCCAAGTATTGCTCGTCTTGATTAGCAATATCGCCAGAGACCACGGCAGAGAGAAGCCTGGTCCACCATGTAACCACAATGCCAGGTTGACCCCCGTTTGTGCGCGAGTCATCAAGCTCATAGCGAGGTGTGCGAAGACGCTCTACCTGCTTATGTACGGAAGAATTGTTGTACGCAGTACGACTTTTCTTGAATGGATTGAGCATGTAAAACCTAAGATCTTCTTTAGCGCGGTCAGAAACTTTGATATATCAATTTTTATTTGTTATATCGATTGTAGTCCACGATGTACATTAGGTAACAGATTGACAAACAATCGTGCGAAGATTGTTACAAAAGGGTATGGTAGATAGTACGTATTCTGAGTCATGTGGGAAAGGATGAGCATGGCAGGCAATCCTCAAGATTCAAATCTAGAGTCCAGCAATGCTTCTTTTGACGAGAAACCCATCGATGGTGCAACAACTTCTGAAGTAGCTCAGTCGCTTCTTGAACGACGCGGGAATGAGATTGCTGCTGCTCGTACCCTTATTCAGGCGCTTAAAGCGCCAGCTCCTCTGCGCGATAACCTTACCTTCTTTTTGCGTTTGGTAAGAAAAGTGCTTGCTGAGTACAATCCAGATCTTCTTACTAGTTTTGACACGTTGTTGGTTGAGGCAATTAAAGCTGGACCAGATGATTTGTCTACAACTCGCGCACCTTTGCTGCTTGAGGCAATCAATGCGGTACTCAAAGTAGATTCAGAGAAGGAATCGCTTAATGCTTTTCTGCGTTTTGCTTCTACCATTGACAGCCTAAGCATGGAAGATTCTGTGCTTCTTATGCGCGCATTTGTAACTTTCTTCCACTTAGCAAATCTTTGTGAAGAGAATTATCGCGTTACCAGCCTGCGCTCTCGTGAGGCTTCTGTTGATCCATCTTCTGCAGAAGACCCTATCAATGAGATAACCGTTGCATATAGACAGCTTATTGACGAGTGCGGTGAAGAAGAGGCAAAAGCACGTCTTAATCGTCTTGAGTTCCACCCCGTCTTTACCGCGCACCCAACTGAGGCTCGTCGTAAAAACGTTGAGCGCCGAATCCGTACCATCTCAGAGCTTCTTGATGAGCGTCAGAGGCTTGGTGGTCCTGCTCGTGTGGAAAACGAGCGTCGCATGCTGCAAGAGATTGACGGCTTATTCCGTACGTCTCCTATCGGTCATAAAAAGCCAACTCCTTTGGAGGAGGCAGATACTGTCCTCAACATTTTTGATACCACCCTTTTTGAGATGGTTCCTTCGGTATATCGCCGCTTTGATAACTGGGTGCTGGGAGAAAACGCTGGTTGTGTGTCGCCTGTCTGCCCACCATTTTTCCGTCCAGGTAGCTGGATTGGCTCCGACCGCGACGGTAACCCTAATGTTACCGCTCTGGTTTCTCGCCAAGTTGCCGAGAAGTACCGTGTACACGTACTGCAGGCACTGGCTCGGGCTACCAAGGAAGTCAGTCGAGGCCTGACGCTTGATGGTATTTCTACTCCAGCTTCGCCTGCGCTTGTCAATCTTTGGGCACAGCAGGTAGAAATGAGCCAGGCCCTGACCTCTAGGGCTATTGATAAGGCTGGGTCTGAGTTGCACCGTGCGGCAATGCGCGTCATTTCTGGCCGACTCAGCGCCACCATTGAGCGCAATGCCGACCTGATGTATCAAAACGCTGAAGAGTTTATTGCTGATCTGCGCGTTATTCAGGATTCACTGGCTCAAGCAGGGGCTTTCCGTATTGCCTACGGTCCTGTTCAGAAGCTTATCTGGCAGGCTCAAACTTTTGGCTTCCATTTGGTAGAGATGGAGTTCCGTCAGCACTCTTTGGTGCACAAGCGCGCGCTTGCAGATCTTGAGGCACATCCATCAACTGCCGAGAAACCCGCCAGGCTTGATGCTATGACGCAAGAAGTGCTGGATACCTTCCGCTCCATTGGTTCAATTCAAAAGAAGAACGGCATTAACGCTGCTCGTCGCTATATTATTTCGTTCACACAGTCTGCTCAGGATGTTGAGAATGTCTATAAGCTTGCACGTCTAGCGTTTGCAAATGAAGAGGACGTTCCTGTACTAGACGTTATTCCGCTCTTTGAGCAAATTGAAGACCTTGAGAACGCTGTTGCTACACTTGAACAGGTAATTCAGCTTCCTGAGGTACAGGCACGTCTTGCTCAGACAGACCGCAAGCTTGAGGTCATGCTGGGCTATTCCGATTCCTCAAAGGACGAAGGACCAACTACGGCAACGCTGGTACTGCATAAGACCCAGGCTGCTTTGGCAGAGTGGGCAGAGAAGAACTCCATTGACCTCATCTTGATGCATGGTCGTGGTGGCGCAGTTGGTCGCGGTGGTGGTCCTGCAAACCGTGCTGTTTTGTCTCAGCCTAAGGGATCAGTAAACGGTCGCTTTAAACTTACTGAGCAGGGAGAAGTTATCTTTGCTCGTTATGGAGATCCAACACTTGCTCGCCGTCACGTAGAGTCCGTTGCTGGAGCAACACTGCTTCAGATGGCACCTTCTATTGAACAGAAGAATACCCAGACAGACGTGAAGTTTGCTTCGCTCGCTTCTGAGCTTGATAAAGCGTCCAAGCAGCGTTTTTTGGAGCTCATTCACTCCGATGGCTTTGCTGAGTGGTTCTCGGTTGTTACCCCTCTGACAGAGATTGGTCTTCTCCCCATTGGTTCAAGACCTGCAAAACGTGGCCTGGGCGCCAAGTCTCTTGATGACTTGCGTGCTATCCCCTGGATTTTCTCCTGGTCACAGGCTCGTATCAACCTGGCTGCTTGGTACGGACTGGGCAGTGCCTGCGAGGCAGTAGGGGATATCGAACGCCTCCGCGAGGCATATAAAGAGTGGCCGCTGTTCACTACGTTTATCGACAACATTGAGATGTCAATCTCCAAAATTGACGCTCGTATCGCAAGGCTTTATCTGGCTCTGGGTGATCGCCCTGAGCTTTCAGAGATGGTTCTCTCCGAGATGTCGTTGACGCGCAAGTGGGTCCTTGCTATCACCGGTAACAAGTGGCCGTTGGAGAACCGTCGTGTGCTTGGTCCTGTTATCCGTCTGCGTCTGCCATTTGTTAATATTCTCTCGGTTACGCAGGTGCATGCCCTGTCTGAGCTTCGTATAAGGGATGACATGCTTACTCCAGAGGAGCGCGCAAATATTACCTATTTGATTTTGTGCACCGTGTCTGGTGTTGCCGCAGGTCTGCAGAATACGGGCTGATGTCACACAGCTTGCCGTAAGCTTGAGCAAACAATCGTTTATGTTTACGTAAAACTAGGATTACCTGAAATAAAGTTGCAATATTTACAAGGCGAGAAACCACTGGTAGACAGAGTTTCTCGCCTTATTTTTATTTTAATTATTAAATGAAAGTTGAATTACCTTAACTTTTAGTTGATACTAATGAAGTAAAAGTTCGAAAGAGCAAACTTAGTTTGCCTACGTTATTTTGGGGGATGCATGGATACAGAAAAGACCTCACAGGGTCCTGCGAATTCTGGTCCAGTTCTTCCTCTTGCCATGCTTGGTGAGGGAGAGACTGCGCTGATCGTAACGGTTAAGGGTGCTTCTGATCTTCGCCAGCACCTCTCAACACTTGGTTTTGTTGAGGGCGCCGAGGTAAAGGTTATTTCACGAGTCAACGGCGACGTTATTGTTAGCGTTAAGGGTGCACGACTTGGACTGAACCGTCAGATGTCGTCGCACATCATGGTTTCTCCGCTCTAAACACTTTGTTGTATTGCGCTGCTGGTAAAACCCGCGGCTTTTAATACGTGTTTCGATGAAAGGAAGGTTATGGCAACTCTGAAAGAAGTTAAGGTGGGGGAGAGTTGCACGGTTGCTGCGCTAAAGGGTGTAGGCGCCGTGAAACGTCGCATCATGGACATGGGCCTTACTAAGGGTACTGAGGTTCACGTCAAAAAGGTAGCACCACTGGGAGACCCAATTGAGCTCACAGTTCGTGGCTACGAGCTTTCTATCCGCAAGGATGAAGCTGCAAGCATTGAAGTAGTAGACGTTCACAAGGTAGAGGAAGCCTAATGGCACAAAAGACTATTATTGGTCTTGCAGGTAATCCAAACTGCGGTAAGACCACCCTATTCAATGAGCTTACGGGCTCAAACGGTTACGTCGGCAACTGGCCTGGCGTTACCGTCGAGAAGAAGCAGGCAAACTGGCGAGCTGATAAGGACGTCACCTTTGTCGACCTTCCTGGTATTTATTCTCTGTCTCCTTATTCACCTGAGGAGCAGGTATCACGTGACTATCTCATTAACGAGCGCCCTGATACTATCATTGACCTTCTCGATGTTACTAACCTAGAGCGTAACCTCTATCTGACTACTCAGATTCTTGAGGCTGGTCGTCCAGTTGTCCTTGGTCTTAACATGGTTGACCTGCTCAAGGAGTCTGGTGACGTCATTGATGTCAAGGAGCTTTCTAAGCAGCTTGGCGTTGAGGTTGTTGAGGTCTCCGCACTTCGTAACAAGAACATTGATACTCTGGTAAAGACGGCAATTAAGGCTGGCCAGGAGGGAACTCCTGCTGAGGGTGTTAAGTGCTTTACCCCAGAGGTTGAAGAGGCTCTTGGCAAGATTGCTGCTGCAATCGAGGGCCTTGCTCCAGCATCTCTTTCTCGTTGGTATTCAATTAAGGTCTTTGAGCGCGATGCAGCTGCAATTGCCCCTCTTAATCTTTCTGCCGAGAAGACCGCAGAAATTGAGAAGATTATTTCTGCAGTTGAGAAATCTCGTGATGACGACGCTGAGTCCATCATCACGTCTGACCGTTATGAGTGGATTGCTGGCGTAATGGCAGCTTGTGTCAAAAAGGCACCTAAGAAGCTGTCTACTTCCGAGAAGATTGACCGTGTTGTCACTAACCGTATTCTCGGTCTTCCTATTTTTGTTATTGTTATGTCCCTGGTGTACTTTATCTCTATTTCTACTGTTGGCATCAATGCTACTAACTGGGTCAATGATAATCTGTTTGACAAAGGTTTTCACGTATTAGGCATCGGAGATGCAGAGTATAGTCAGGCAAAAGATGATTTTGATTCGCATCACTATGGTGACCAGATCGACGCTTATCTCAACGCAGCTGACGAGGCTGGCATTGATACTACTGAGGTGCGTGCTGCAATTTCCGCAAAACAGTGGGATTCTGACGCTATCACCAGCTTTGAGGCAGAGACTGCCAAGAAGAACGTTGTTGCTCTGAGCGCACCAGTTCATGATGAGAATGGCAACTTCATTGATACTGACGGCAATCCTCTTAAGCTTGACGCTGACGGCAACCCAATTCTTGCTGAGGGTCAGGAACTCCAGACTCTTGGTGGCGTAACTGCCGCTGGCTTTAAGACTGCTGTTGAAGGCGCTGCTACTGAGCCAGATGCTTCCCAGTACGGCATGTATGTCCCAGGCATTCCTAATCTTGCTCGCGGTGCTCTTGAGGGTGCTGGCGCAAGCCCCGTTGTCACTAGCCTTGTAGTTGACGGTATTATCGGCGGCGTAGGTGCTGTTCTTGGCTTTATTCCACAGATGTTTGTCTTGTTTGTTATGTTGTGTTTCTTGGAAGACTGTGGATATATGAGCCGCGTTGCTTTTGTTATGGACCGCGTCTTCCGTCGTTTTGGTCTATCAGGTAAGTCTTTTATTCCACTTCTTATCTCCTCTGGTTGTGGTGTTCCTGGCGTTCTTTCTACTCGTACTATTGAAAATGAGAAAGATCGTCGCATGACGATTATGCTTACCACTATGATTCCATGTTCGGCAAAACAGCCTATTATTGCGTTGATTATGGGTGTTCTTATTGGAGGAACTACCGCTTGGTGGGTTGCTCCAGCCTTTTATTTCATGGGTGTAGCTGCGATTGTTATTTCTGCAATCATGCTTAAGAAAACTAAGGTTTTTGCGGGAGAGCCAGCACCATTTGTCATGGAGCTTCCTGATTATCACATGCCTTCTCTTAAGTCTTGGGCAATGCATATTTGGGAGCGTATTTCTGCGTATGTTATTAAAGCCGGTACCATTATTTTTGCTGCAGCAATTGGAATTTGGGTTTTATCCAATTTTGGTTGGGCCAACTGGGACGGCGCAAATGGAGTATTTGGCTATCTTCCAGCTATTCAGGGCGCTCCTGACAATGTTTTGGACTTCTCTTTGCTTGCTGCTATTGGAAATTCTATTGGGGGTATCTTTACTCCTCTCGGATTTGGAAATTGGCAGGCAACTGTAGCTTCTATTTCTGCTTTGATCGCAAAAGAGAATCTTGTTTCTACCTTTGGTGTTCTTTACGGTCTTGGTGATGCAAGCGAGAAGTCTGTTAACATGTGGACTGGTTTTGCCGGTATGTTCACCGATGCTGGTGGCATTCTTCACGTTGGTGCAATGTGCGCATTTGTTGCATTCAATATGCTTGACGCACCTTGCTTCGCTGCAGTAGGTTCTATTCGTCGACAAATGAACGACTCTAAGTGGTTCTGGTTTGCTATTGGCTATCAGTGCGTATTTGCATGGATTGTTGGCCTGATGATCAATCAGTTCTGGGAGTTCTTCGTTCTTGGTTCCTTCGGTGTCTGGACTGTTATTGCTTTTGCCTTCTTGGCAGCAATTCTCTTCCAGCTCTTCCGTCCTGCTCCAAAGTGGGATAAGAAGGACGACAAGATCCTTACCAGCCTTACCGAGGCTGCAAAGGCATAAGCTACTACTAGTTTAGTAAGCTGACCTGATCCCCCGCACCAATTCGGTGCGGGGGATTTTGTTTATGTTTATCTCGGACTTTCTTGATATAAGATAAAAATCCATAGACATGTAAACTTAGTCTAACTTTTTGTAGAGTTTACGAAATTAGATAAAAAAGTTGAAAATGTTCTTGTAAGTTTCCCTCGGTTAACTTACTATGTTTTTAAGCAATTTAGTTGCTTGCTTTATTCAGGTTCCCGTAGCTCGAAGAAAGACCCTCTCCCTTTCTTGCGAGCGTAGAACACGAGCCGCTGACTCTGGGTGTCAGCGGCTCGCCCCTTTTTAAGATGTATTTACTTGCTTTTAGTGCAAGTCTCTGTCTTCTTCATGTTCAGAAAGATCGCTTGTATCGCGGTCCAAAAGAACCGAGACATTCATATTAGGGTAGGCTGCTTCTACTTCATGAATAATATCGTGGACAATTTGCTTACCGTCATAGCCAAACTCAATGACTGCATCAAAGGCCATAAATTGATTTTCAATGTCAGCAATAAAACCATGAACTTGAAGAACACCTTCATGAGCTAAAGCCATTTCAGTTACTTCAGTGCGCATCTTTACAATGCGATTATCGGTGGTGTTTCTCGCATAAATACCAATAGCAGCAATGATTATTTTGCCTGATGTCTGCTTGTAAATCTCTGTACTCAGACGCCTAGTCATCGTATCAATTTCAATAGCTGAAGTGGTATCAAGAACCTCAGTGTGGAATGAGCCAACAAATTTATCTGGGCCATAGCTGTGGATAATAAGGTCGTAGACGCCTTCTGCGTCTGGATCCTCTTTCACAATGTTGTAAATAAGTGTTGAAAGCGCAGCGTCAGGACGCATACCAATAATTTCTTTGATAGATCCCTGTAACAGCTCAATTGAAGCTTTAATGATAAACACAGAGATAATAACGCCCACATATGCTTCAAGACTAATTTTTGTAAAGATAAAGATAAGCGCAGCTGTTAAAACAGAAGTAGAGAGTGTGGCGTCAAAAAGTGCATCTGAACCCGACGCAATAAGGGTGTCGGAGTTTACGTGATTACCTACAGAGCGGACGTAGCGACCCAAAATAATCTTTACCAGCACAGCTACTGCAATGATGACTAAAGACAGGGGACTGTAGTCTGGAGTAACAGGATTCATGATGTCTTGGATAGATTTAAAAAGTGAAGAAATACCTGCATACATAATGATTGCAGCAATTACTGTTGTAGTGATGTATTCGATGCGTCCGTGTCCAAAGGGGTGCTCGCGATCAGCTTTTTTGTTAGATAGTTTTGTTCCCACAATGGTGATGATTGATGAAATTGCATCGGAAAGATTGTTCACTGCATCAAGAGTAACGGCAATTGAGTTAGATAAAATGCCCACAGCTGCTTTGAATGCCGCAAGGGCAACATTGGCAGTAATACCAATGGCGCTCGTGCGTACAATGGCAGTTTCACGTTCAGAAGAGGTAATGGTTACCTGTGATTGGGTCATAGTAAATCTAGCTTTCTGTAACGTTAGAAAGAACTTTTAAAAGCAATCGTTTAAGCTCAGCGCCTTCTTCGGGCGAGAGATTAACGCATGAGCCGATCTGATGTGGGACTATTTGCATTTCTCGCCTAAGGTCTTTGCCTTTTTGGGTGAGGGAAACAATTAGCTGACGTCCGTCTTTGTTTGTTTTTTGACGCAGCACAAGGCTCTTCTCCTCAAGCTTTTTAAGAAGTGGAGTCAAGGTGCCTGAATCAAGAAATAAAAGCTCACCTAAGGTTTTGACATCCAAGGATTCATGTTCCCAAAGCGCCATCATGGCAATGTATTGTGTATACGTTAAATTAAAGGGCTTAAGCAGTGGCGTGTACCTTCGTACCACTTCTTTTGAGGCGCTGTAGAGCGGGAAGCAGAGCTGGTTTTTGAGGAGAAGCTCGGGGATATCGGGGGAGTTGTCGAGTGTAGAAGAGCCGCTAGCAAAAGTGCTAGCGGCTGCAACGGACTGTATTTCTTTTTGAGAAGAACTCATGAGCAGACCGGTCCTCTCGCCTTACGCAAGTAGGTTTTTAATTGCAGACTCAACTTCTGCCATATCGGTGGTTGGCTCAAAGCGTGCAACAACGTTTCCCTGGCGGTCTACAAGGAATTTAGTGAAGTTCCACATGATATAAGCCTTGTCACCAAACTTCTTGTTGTTTGCCTTTGCAAATTTGTCCAGCGCAAGGGCCTTGATACCCTTACCAAAGCCTTGGAAGGTGAAAGCTGATGCAAGACGCTCAAAGAGAGGATTCGCGGTCTCTCCGTTAACGTCGCCCTTCTTGAACTGTGGAAAATCGGTGCCAAATTTCATAGTGCAGAACTGATGAATCTCTTCATCGGACTCTGGAGCCTGATCAGCAAACTGATTGCAAGGGAAGTCTAAAATCTCAAAGCCCTGGTCCTTGTATGCGGCATAAATGCGCTCAAGGTCCTCATACTGTGGGGTAAATCCGCAGCCAGTTGCAGTGTTGACAATCAGAAGGACCTTTCCATTAAAAGAGGAGAGGGAAGTGAGGGAGCCGTCACGCTCTTCTACGGAGAGGTCATAAATGTTGGTGTTTGCCATGATGTTCCTTTCAACTAGCCACGGATAGTCCGAAGCGTTAGATGGCTTTGTGTATTGGGTAGTGTACCCCAGCAGCTGTAACCTAACACAAATAAATTGTACACAATTTAAATTTCACAATAACGACATAGAAAGAATGTTATTTTTTCATTTAATTGATAGCCCATATGAGCAAATATCAATAATTTAAGTAACGCCTCGGAGCGGCATCTTCACAAAATTTATATGTACACCATGGCTAACCATAGGAAACGTTTTCGCAGGTAAGAAATTACTTGTGCACAATTGTTTCATTAGGATAACTAATTAGTAATGATTTTCACTTGTTTTTTTCGTATAATAATTTTATCTTCAATAGGTCATTAACCGATTAATTTGCAAAAAGCAGATGGGGGATTTACATGAAACTGAACAATTGGTGTCTCGCAGCCGGTGGTGCTGCACTTGCTGGCGTTGTTGCTGGTCTTGCTTCTAACGGCACTCTTCACAAGGCAGCTGTCAAGGCAACTGCATGCGGTCTTCGCGTAACTGACCGCGTTTCCGCAGAAACTCAGAACGTTGTTGACGAGGCTAACGACGTTGTTGCAGAGGCTCGCCGTGAGTCCAAGATTGACGCTGCAGTTCGCGCTCGCCTTGCTGAGCTCGAGGAGGGTATCCGCGCTGAGGTTACCAAGCAGGTCGATGCAGAGGGCGCACAGGCATAATTCATGCGCTTCACAATTACTAATGAAATCTCAGGTCGCATTCGTGCAAAATGCGACCTGGGTCATATTGATGAGGCTGAAGCTCGTGGTATCTCCTATGAGCTGATGCGTGTTGACGGTGTTCGTCACGCAGAAGTTCATATGGCAAACGGCTCTCTCTTGCTAAGGTTTGATCCTCTTAAGAGAGACCAGGTACTTGCAGCTGTTGGCGCTTTTGATGTCTTGAACTTGCCACGAGAAGAAGAGGCAGGTCTTGAGGACTTCTGCAGCTCAATTGAGATGGCTCTTGAGAACAATCGTTTCCAGATGGAGGTTGTGACCACATTCGCACGCCGCTGGATTATGCGCTCTTTGCCATTACCTGCAGTTGCTAACTACGCGTATGTCATTCTCCGTGCCATTCCATTTGTTGTGGAAGGCGTTAAGCGCCTGTTTAAGAAAGAGCTGACTGTTGAGGTTTTGGACGCAACCGCTATCACCACTTCTATTTTAAGAAATGAGTGGGCAGATGCTTCCACTGTCATGTTCCTGCTTGAGCTGTCTGCAGCTATGGAGAACCACGTTGCCAGCCGTGCTCGTCTTGCACTCCGTGACGGCCTGATTACCCGCTCCGAGAACGTCTGGGCTCGCGTTGACGGCAAGGACGTTATGATTGCTCTCTCTGAGGTTGAGAAGGGCATGATTTTGCACCAGCGCGCTGGTGGCGTTCTTCCTGTTGACGGTAAAGTTGTTGAAGGCATTGGCCAGATGAACGAGGCTGCCATGACAGGTGAGTCCCGTCTTGTTACCAAAGAGCCTGGCTCTACCGTTTACGCTGGTACCGCTCTTGAAGACGGTGACCTCATGGTCAGTGTTACCGCTCCTCCAGGAATGTCTCGTATCGACAACATTGTTGATATGGTTGAGCAGTCTGCTGAGCTTAAGGCTGGCGCACAGTCTAAGGCAGAGCGCCTTTCTGATGCACTGGTTCCTTACAGCTTCCTTGCCTTCTTTGGTATTTGGGGTATCACCCGAAACATCACTAAGGCTATGACCGTTCTTATGGTTGACTATTCCTGCGCCATTAAGCTTTCCACTCCTGTTGCAGTGGGTAGCGCTATGGATGAGGCAGCTAAGTTTGGCATGACGGTTAAGGGTGGTAAGTACCTCGAGAAGATCGCTGCAGCAGATCTTATCGTCTTTGATAAGACAGGCACGCTGACCAAGGCAGTTCCACACGTTGAATGTATTGTCAGTTTCTGCGATCGCACCGAGGACCAGCTCCTGCGCCTTGCTGCATGTATTGAGGAGCACTTCCCACACAGCATGGCTCGCGCAATTGTGAACGAGGCAAAGGTACGTGGCCTCAAGCACAAAGACGAGTTCCACGCAGAGGTTAAGTATGTTGTTGCTCACGGTATTCGTACCAAGGTTAACGACAAAGAGGTCTGCATTGGCTCAGCTCACTTCATTTTTGATGACGAGAAGACCCCAATGCCCGAGGGAATTCAGGACGACCTTGCACAGATTGCTCCAACCTCGTCCATTATCTTTATGTCCGAGGATTCAAAACTTATTGCAGCAATTTGTATTACCGATCCTGTAAGGGAAGATGCAGCAGCAACTATTACGCAGCTCCGTGCTCTTGGTGTTAAGCGTATGGTTATGTTGACCGGCGACTCAGAAAACGTTGCAGCAAGTGTTGCTAAGAAGCTTGGCCTTGATGACTATGTGGCACAGATTCTCCCAGAGGATAAGTGCGAGTATGTTAAGAAGTTCCAGCAGGAGGGCTACACCGTTGCAATGGTAGGCGATGGTATCAACGATTCACCTGCACTAGCTGTTTCTGATGTTTCACTGGCGCTTTCTGATGCAACTGATATTGCTCGCGCAGTTGCGGATATTTCGATTAAGAATGATTCGCTTGAATCGCTGGTAATCATGCGTCTTTTGGGCCAGCAGGTAATGAAGAGGATTCACGCCGACTATCGTACGATTGTTGCGCTGAACAGCTCTTTCATTGCTGCAGGTGTTGCAGGTCTTATTACCGTAAGTGCTGCTGCATATATGCACAATCTTCTGACACTTATGGTAACGCTTGCAAACACAAGGTCACTGCTTACCACTGCAGCGCATAACCCTAATGTTCCTTCTGAGGTTAAATTGCTTTTAACTGAAGGACAGGCTGCTTAGTGCGTACCTGTGCGCTAGCAAAGCGTTTCTTAGATCACGTTAAAGCTCCCGTTTCTTGTTCGTAAGAGACGGGAGCTTTTTTCTGTCAAAAAGTAAAAATATTTTGAGTTTTCACTTGCAATTAGTTAGCTAAGGCTTACACTTTAAATAGTTAGAAGAGGTTAACTTGTTAAGGTTTTTATATAACAGGAGCTAGTTCTAACAAAATTGCTTTATCAGCCCGGAACCTTTCCCCTCTCCAAGGGTCCGGAATCCAGGCGCCGTCGGCTCCCTTTTAGTCGACGGCGCATTTTTAAGAAGGGAGCAAGTACGGTATGGATTGTCTTACTTCTTTTGAGAACTCATCGCTCCTAGACGTTCCTTCTCCCTATACTTATTCCGCTGATAAAAAGCCTGTTTTTAATGAGGGTAAGAGAGCGTATACTCCCGAGCTCTGTCACGATTTTGCTACAACGTTTGTTCGCTGTGCTGCTGGTGTTATTGCTCACGTTAAGCCGGCCGCGCTCTTTTCATTTGCTTCTCATAAGTCTTGTAGCTCTTGTGCAAGCCTTGTCTGTACTGATCCAACGTTGAGGTCATTTCTCTGCAACGCTACTCACGAGCTCTCACTGTTTGGGGTAACGCTCCTTGCTACCTCTGCTATTTCTGGCGGAAAGGTAACGTTTGTTGCCTATAGACCTGAGCTTATTGAGGATATTCTTGTCAAACCAGAGCACTGTGAGTTTCTGGCTGCCTTTGGCCATTCCACTGAGTCAGTGCAGGCGTTGATGAAGAGCATGCGTTCAAGAATTTTTGCTTTTCATGCAAGAAAAGCTGCGTTTCCGCACGAGATTGGACTGGTACTGGGCTATCCACTTGCTGATGTTCAGGGCTTTATGAATGGACAGTCTGAGCTTTTTACTGGTGCTTGGAAAGTCTATGACAACACGGAAGAAACTCGCCTGCGTCTCGAGAGACTTAAAGATGCAGAAGACCAGTGCAAGCATCGTTTTTATCAAGGGGAATCTTTAGCGCAGATTCTCTCATCGTATGGCAATACCAAGAAATGTCAGGTTGCATAAGGGGTGTGCTTGGATTTCTTGTTGAGGTATTGAAAGTAATGTGTAGTTTTCCAGGGGGAACCTGGACACAGAAGGAGGAAATGTATGAGTAAAGTAGCAGTTGTGTATTGGTCCATGACGGGCAATACTGAGGCAATGGCAAAAGAGCTTGCAAGTGCTGCAGACACCGAGGCTATTGAGTCTTCTGAGTTCTCTGCAGATATGTGCGATCAGTACGATGCATTTGCTTTTGGTTGCCCTGCTATGGGTGACGAGGAGCTTGATCCTGATTTTGAGGAGCTCTTCAACGATTGCGCTGGCAAGCTTGGTCAGAAGCCAACCGCTCTCTTTGGTTCTTACGACTGGGGAACCGGCGACTGGATGGAGACTTGGAAGCAGAATGCTGAAGCAGAGGGTGTCAACGTTGTTGAGACTTTTATCTGCAACCTTGAGCCAGATGACGATGCTCTTGAGGCTCTTCGCGGTCTTGGCGCAAAGCTTTCTGCTTAAGCTGCATTACGATTTTTGCTGTTGCTGTTAAATTTTGCGAGAAAAACATCATTTTTTGAATAATCTAGAAAATGGTGGGTAGTAAAACAGCAACAGAAAGGAAGTTTGTATGTCACCAATCAATATTATTGTTATTCTTGCTGTTGTAGCGCTTTGCGGTTTTGCGGTTTATCGTGTTTACGGAATTGCTGCAGGTAAAAAAGGCTGCTGCTCTGATGAGGGAACAGGCGTTACTACCTGTAACACAGAGCAGGTTTCTGCTGCAGATGGTCCAGAAGACAAAGATGAATCTCATTACCCTTATGTTCAAACATTTGAGATTGGTGGTATGACTTGCCAGAACTGCGTCAATCATGTGACTCGAGCTCTCGACAGTATTGAGGGAACATGGGCGCAGGTTACTCTAGCTGGTGGTCAGGCACGTATCCTCAGCAAAAATCCAATTGATGTCGATGCGTACCGAGCTGCCGTAGAGAAAGAAGGTTACCGTCTTCGTGCGTAAGCACAACAAGATCTTCTCGCAAGAAACAAACTTTGAAGAAATTTTGTAAAACTTGCGTAATAGCTGTGCAAAGTAGCGCTCTTTGGCTTGTTTAATCAGCCGAAGAGCGCTATCCTATTGCCCGTATGGCGTCAAGCTATGCACTGTATCTGTTGGCCCCCGAGAGCATGTAAGTTTCCGAGTAGAGAAGCCCACGTATTGGCACTCTGGCAGCAACCATGTTGACCGGGGCCCCGTTTTGGAAGGGGTCCACCTTTGAGTGAGATTCAGAACTCGTCCATCTTCTCTTTGGATGAAATTTCCGATGAGGAAATGAACAGCCTGATCGACGGCACTGTTACCGATTTTGATGAGGGAGATCTTGTCAACGGCACCGTCGTCAAGATTGAGCGCGATGAGGTCCTCGTAGACATTGGCTACAAGTCTGAGGGCGTTATTCCTGCTCGTGAGCTTTCTATTCGTAAAGACGTTAACCCTGCAGAGGTCATCTCCCTGGGTGAGGACGTCGAGGCTCTTGTTCTCCAGAAAGAGGACAAAGAGGGCCGTCTGGTTCTCTCCAAGAAGCGTGCTGAGTACGAGCGTGCTTGGAAGGCAGTTGAGGATAAGTTCAACGCTGGTGAGACCGTTGAGGGCGAGGTTATCGAGGTTGTTAAGGGCGGCCTGATTCTTGACATTGGCCTCCGTGGCTTCCTGCCTGCATCCCTTGTTGACCTCCGTCGTGTCAAGGATCTTGGTGCATTCATGGGCACTCGTATTGAGGCTCGTGTTATCGAGATGGATCGCAACCGCAACAACGTTGTTCTTTCTCGCCGTATTGTTCTTGAGGAGGCTCGTAAGGCAGAGCGTCAGGACATCCTGGGCAAGCTCCAGGTTGGCATGAAGCTCAAGGGTACTGTTTCCTCCATCGTTGAGTTTGGTGCATTTGTTGACCTTGGCGGCATTGACGGCCTGGTTCACATTTCCGAGCTTTCTTGGAACCACGTTAACCACCCATCTGAGGTTGTTAAGGTTGGCCAGGAGGTTGAGGTTCAGGTTCTCGACGTTGACCTTAACCGTGAGCGTATCTCCCTTGGTCTTAAGCAGACTTCCGAGGATCCATGGCGTGTACTTGTTTCCAAGTACCCAGTTGACGCTATCATCGAGGGCACTGTCACCAAGCTTGTTACCTTCGGTGCATTTGTTGACCTTGGCAACGGCGTTGAGGGCCTCGTCCACATCTCCGAGATGGCTAAGCAGCACGTCACCGCTCCATCTCAGGTCTGCAAGGTTGGCGACGTTGTACAGGTAAAGGTCATGGAGATTGATCTTGACCGCCGTCGCATCTCCCTGTCTATGAAGGCAGCTGCAGAGACCCTTGGCATTGACATTGAGGTCACTCCACTTCCAGAGGAGGAGCGTGCAGCAGCAGAGGCAGCAGCAGCTGAGGCTGAGGCTGATCTTGAGGCTCACCTTGTTGAGTCTGAGGCTAACGCACAGGCAACTGAAGAGGCTGCAGAGTAGAGTACTTTGCGTATCTAGAGATTTGTCAAGAGACGTCATCGAAAGATGGCGTCTCTTTTTATGTAAGTAACAAATATCTCCATTCCTTCAACAGGGTGTTAATGCGAAAATATAACGCTAAGTTTTTATTCTGAGGAGGAATACGCCTATGACATCAAAGATGCAGGGCCGCAGTTTTCTTGCTGTTATGTTTGCATTTTTGGCAGCTTTAATCTTTATGCCAAATATTGCATACGCTGCAAGTAACAATTCGTTCTATAACGGCACTACTACTAACGTGTCTCCTTCTGTAAGTGCAGATGGTCTTATCGAGCGTTCTATTTACTTTACAGATGCTTCTGGTCAGACATCTAACTACGCTTATAAGGATAATGACACCACTCAGATGAACCGCTCCATTGTAGATATTGATAAGTATCAGAATCTGCAGGCAGTGGTAAAGATTACCAA
>CAUORV010000010.1:0-17383 GCA_963507085.1 uncultured Atopobium sp. | reverse complement strand
CACCCAGCTCCGAAGACTGCTTAGCAAGCTCTTGAGGATCAACGTAGAGACCACGGCGCTCCATTGCAGCAAGTACAGGCAATAACTGCATCTCTAGAGAAGCAAAGAGCTCCAAGGAACCATCATCTTTAAGCTTTTTAGTCAGTACAGGAACAAGGTTTCTTGCAGCTACTGCTCTTAATGCTGCAGCGGGAATCTCATCTGTAGGCTCAGGAAGCTCAGAGCCAAAGTACAGCTCAACCAAGCCGTTAATATCAAAACTTGAACGATCGGACTCAAGCAGATACGCAGCAACGCCCGTATCAAAGAGGCGATCAGAATCAATGGTCTCAATATCCAGTTTCTGTGGCTCAGACGAATCAACAGGGCTCACCTCGTGAAGCAGTGCCTTGACATCGTCTGCGGCAACACAGGCTTCTCGCAAAATACGCAAGAGCGCTGCGGTTGCGTTTTCTCCTTCAAACTTAAGAAGCGCCTTTTCTGTAGACACCCAAAGCGTACGAGAAAGGCTAAAGAGCGCTCCAGCATCGGCCGCAGAATCCTCTGAGACGCCAATCCACTCCTGGTTCTCAATTGCAGCAGTAAGTGCAGCAGATGCATCTCCTGCCTGCAAAAACTCTGATGGAATAGGGAGTGCAGGCGAAGTAGAAGCAGTTTGTGCAACTGCGCCAGCAGCAGAGCCGCCAGCCATGCGGGCAAGCCTTGAGGTCATACCAGTAAAGCCTAAAGCCGAGAAAGCCTTAACCACGTCATTTGGATCAAATGTTGGGAACTTAGCGTCGTCCAGGTTGATATCAAGCGGCGCATCAGTGCGAATAGTTGCCACCTTACGGGAAAGCAGCGCGTCATCAATATGAGCGCGAAGGTTTTCTCCCACCTTGCCCTTGACCTCGTCAGCGTGGGCAATGACCTGGTCGAGCGAGCCATACTCCACAATCAGAGCAGCAGCTTTCTTGGGGCCAATTCCAGGAACGCCCGGAATGTTGTCGGAAGAATCTCCCTTAAGGCCATAGAAATCTGGGACAAGCTCTGGCGTAATACCTGCATAGAGATCTGCCACAGTCTCTGGCGTCATAATTGAGACGTCAGAAACACCCTTACGCGTAGAAACAATCTTGACGTTTTCTGTGGAAAGCTGGTACATATCGCGGTCACCCGTGAAGAGCAGCATCTGGTAACCCTCTGCTTCACCACGGCGGGCAAGAGTGCCCAAAATATCGTCGCCCTCCCAGCCTTCAAGCTGGCAAACAGGAACGTCCAGGGTCTTGAGTAGCTCCTTGACTATGGGAAACTGTGCGTGCAAAGCAGGGTCCATAGGAGGACGCTGAGCCTTGTACTGAGGCAACATATCAATGCGAACCTGCGGTTTGCCCTTATCAAACGCACAAATGACACCATCTGGCGAGAAGGACTCAACAAGCTTGATAAACATGTTGAAGAAGCCAAACAGCGCTCCGGTTGGCGTGCCATCTGGTGCTGCCATAGGCTGACGGATTGCATGGAATGCTCGATGCATGAGCGAGTTTCCGTCAATAACGGCAATGGTTCTTTGTGGTTTAGCTGCACCTTCTTTGGTTGATGCAACCTCGTTTTGATCTGTAGTATCAACTGGCATAGTAGTATCAGACATACCTGCTCCTCTTAGTTTTGTGTGCTTCTATTGTACTAAGAGTTCCTCTGCTTATGCGCGCCAGAGCCCATGGAAACAAAGCCCACATCTCATTTGGGCAGCGGCCAAAATTTTTTGTAATCGTTATGTTTCTGTTTGCATCCTCGCCACTCTGACTTTGCCAAACGTGCGAAAATAACAACCAACATAACGTGTCCAGCACGCGAGAAAACAGACTAACTGCCAGCATTTACCCACAAGGAGGGGCTGTGGCTCACGACAAAGTTTCTCAGGAATTTGGCTCACTTCTCTTTACCGACGCAGATATGCAAGAACGTCTGCCAAGGCCAACGTACAAGAAACTTCGTAGTGTCATCCAGGACGGCAAGCCGCTTGACCTCGACATTGCAAACGAGGTTGCGCATGCCATGAAAGAGTGGGCGCTTGAAAAAGGTGCTACTCACTTTACTCACTGGTTCCAGCCTCTTACAGGCATTACTTCCGAGAAGCACGACAGCTTTATGACTCCTCAGGGAAACGGCACAATTTTGATGTCCTTCTCGGGAAAAGAGCTGGTACAGGGCGAGCCTGACGCATCAAGCTTCCCTTCTGGCGGACTTCGCGCCACGTTTGAGGCTCGTGGTTACACGGTTTGGGATCCTGCAAGTCCAACCTTCATCAAAGATGAAGTTCTCTGCATTCCAACAGCATTTATTTCATACACCGGAGAAGCTCTAGACAAGCGTACTCCGCTACTTCGCTCCCAGGTGGCCCTTGAAAAGCAGGCAAAACGTGTGCTTGCACTCTTTGGACAAGAGCCTTCTCGCGTTGTTACAAACATTGGTCCAGAGCAGGAATATTTCCTTATCAAAGAGGAAGACTTTGAGCAGCGCCCTGACCTTATCCTTTGCGGTCGTACCCTCTTTGGTTGTGAGCCAAGCAAGGGCCAGGAGCTTGATGAGCACTACTTTGGCGCCATTCGTCCAACCGTCAACAACTTCATGAAAGAGCTTGATGACGAGCTCTGGAAGCTGGGCATCCCTGCAAAGACCAAGCACAATGAGGTTGCTCCTTGCCAGCATGAGCTTGCACCTGTCTTTGAGCAAGGTGCACTTGCTATTGACAACAACCTCCTGACCATGGAGAAGCTCAAGCTTCTTGCAACTCATCACGGTCTTGCCTGCCTTGAGCACGAGAAACCCTTTGAGTACGTCAACGGCTCTGGTAAGCACGACAACTGGTCGCTTTCCGCAGACAACGAGAACCTACTTGAGCCTGGTGATAAGCCTGGCGAGAACCTTCGCTTCTTGGTCTTCCTTGCCTGCCTTGTAGCCGCTGTTGACTCACATGCAGACCTTTTGCGCATGTCTGTTGCATCCGCTGGAAACGATCACCGACTTGGCGCAAATGAGGCTCCACCTGCAATTGTTTCCGTCTTCTTAGGTGCTGCGCTTTCTGTAATTGTTGATGATCTTATTACTGGCTCCGATGTCCACGGCGCAAAGCGCACTCGCATGGATCTGGGCGTACCAACACTTCCTGCAGTTCTTAGGGACAACACAGACAGAAACCGTACCAGCCCCTTTGCGTTTACTGGTAACAAATTTGAGTTCCGTATGTGCGGCAGCCAGCAGAACCTCTCTGATCCTAACGTCATTTTGAACACCATTGTTGCCGAGCAGTGTGACCGCTTTGCAAATGATCTTGAAGACGCTTCTGAGGAGAACTTTACCAAGGAAGCTTTGAGCTGGGTTATTGACACCTTTAAGGCTCACGAGCGCATCCTCTTTGAAGGCAATGGCTACTCAGGCGATTGGGAGAAACTTGCCGAAGAGCGCGGTCTTCCAAACCTCCGCACCACCCCTGAGGCACTTCCTGCAATGGTTGCTCCAGAGAACATTGAGCTCTTTGAGCGCTACGGCGTTCTTTCTCAAGCAGAAGCACAGGCTCGCTACATTGCAAAGGCTGAGCAGTACACCAAGGTCCTTAACATCGAAGCTCGTACCATGCTGTATATGACGCGCCACATGTACCTGCCTGCCCTCTTTACCTACTCAAGTGATGTTGCCTCTTCAGTTGCTGCTAAACAGGCTATTGGTATCAAGAGCGTTGCAGAAACAGAGATTGTTGAGAGGCTCACTGCAGGTATTGACGAGATTTACGCAGCTACCAACAGCCTTGATGAGATCAATACCACAGCTCACCAGATGAAGGATCAGCCTCAGGAGCAGTGCGAATACTACTGCAATGAAGTTCTTCCTGCCATGGCCCGCCTGCGCAGCGCCGTTGACTCCATGGAGCTCATCTGCGGACACGACTGGTGGCCTGTTCCTAGCTACAACAAGATGCTCTTCTACGTCTAATTCTTCATCAGGGCTTCTTGGCGAGAAACCCGGTCTTCTCGCCACTCCACCTATAAAGCAAAACGGCTCAGTTTACCTGGGCCGTTTTTTGTATCCAAACTAATAAGATGTGGCAAAGGTTATGCGTTGACCAACTTACTGTATGCAGCATGGACGTCTTCAAGCTTGATGAGATTGCCTTCAGCATCGGTGGGAGCAGGAGCTATCTGCATTGATTCACTTACTGCTGTCAAATTGAGGCGGCTTGCATACCAAGGAGTTGGCGTTCCCTCAATAACTGGCGAGAAGAACGAGTCCATTTCTCCCATGTGCTCAGCAGCGTCTCGTTTAGTAATAAATTCCTGCCATAAATACGCTGAATACGTATGTTTTGACCCCTGACATACAAATGACCTTATCGTAGAGAAATATGAAGTACCTGGCAGAATGACTGAAAGATTATCAAAATCGTCTTTAGTAATTGCCCTATAAGCAGCGCTCAGCGGACAAACACAAGCCCTGTACCTGCCAAATCCTGTGTCTCTAATAGCTTGATGGGTACTCTCAGAAAATGCGTCAACATTTTCAAACAAACTTTGGATAATTTGAGCTCCTTTATCCAGACCATACTGGCCTAAAAAGAGCGATTCAAACTTCTTGCCCGTATACGTAAGTGCGGGGTCAGGAATAACATACCTTCCACGCAGGCCATCTGTAAGAAGATCGGTCCATTCGTGAGGACGCAAAATCTTTTTCTCATTAAGGCGTTCTTGATTTACCAGTAAAACCAATGGATCTGCAGCGTAGGCATACCAGTGTCCGTTGGCGTCAAAAAACTCAGGGCGCACATACTGGTCTGTTGAAGAAACTTCAAACGGTTGACAATATGCGGAAGTCTCAAAATTTTGCATGAGAGCTTCGCTTGCCAAGAAAATGACATCGGGTTTCTCAAAACCCCAATCAGTACCAGATTTGGTATCAGAAGTTTCAGACTCCGAACTCTTACCAGAAGTATATGTTTGCTGAATAAACTCCTGAATTTCTTCCTCTGTTGCCTCACCCACCGTAACAGGCATAGAAAACATTCTTGAATATGTTTCTACCAGGGACTTTACCGCTTCTTTTGAAGTACATAAAAGATTGAGAGAGCCTTCTCGCTGTGCAAGTTGAATGAGCGCTCGAGCATAGCCTGGAACTTTTGAATTAAGCTGTGGAGGAAGAAGCTCCTGCTGAACATAAGAAATTCCTGGGCTCAAAACATTTGCTACCGTAGCTATTACAGGTGCAGCAACCGCCGAGACAGCCAGGATAATAAATGAGGTTCTTGTAACAGAAGTGGCAGTTGGTGGAGTAATCTTCTCATCAGGGTCTTTTGGTCCAAAAGTTTTATGCATCTTCTGGCGCAGACAATCTGGGATAAACTTCACGCTACCTCCTTACCTGCTACTCAGTCCATCTGGTCAAACAAATTTTATCCAAAAAAGGCTTTTAGTCCAATCAGGATAAGCACCACGCCACCAACCATCTCGGCGCGATCACCCAAAAGCGAGCCGAGTTTTTTACCAATGAACAATGCAATAGTGCAGAGGATGGCGGTAATAATGCCAAAGAGTGCCGAGGCAACCAAAATGTCTACGCTATGTGCCCTAAAACTTACACCAACAGCAAATGCATCAATTGCCGTAGCAACAGCTTGAAATACCAACTTGCCATAAGAGAGTGTTGTAGCGCCTTGCTGAGCTTCTTCCTCATCTTCTTCAGAAGCATCTTCTTTGAGCGCCTTATAGCCGCTGTACAGCATGTTTGAACCAATGAAACCAAGAATGACTAAAGAGACAATACCTGCGTACTTCTCGATCAACTCTGCTGCAATACCACCCACAAAATAACCGGCAAGAGGCATGCCAAACTGAAAGAGACCAAAGAAAAGAGGCATACGCATAAGGCGAGAAAACCTATGGTCATCAAAGGCAAAGGTGTTGGAAATAGTGACAGAGAACGCATCTGTTGCAAGCGCGACACCCAGCATTAAAATTTCAAGTAGACCCATGTGTCAGTTCCCAAGTATCATTAAATCTTGTAACACGAAGGAGAAATTTTAACGCCTGAAAGCTGTTTTGGGCTACTCTTATATTGAAAAACTACAAGGAGTCCTATGCCTGCTTTAATAACCCACTATCTGTTTGGCGCAGAGGTGGTTCATGATTTACCGCAAGAGCTTGTTGCAACTGATGCAGAGGTCAATGCATTCCTTCTTGGAAACCAGGGTCCTGATCCCTTCCTAGCACGTCATCTTGCCTGGCCAAACCACTCACTTGCCTGCAATAGACTACATCGTCGTATGCATGCAGGTCATATTGTTGACGCGTTTCTCTCTATTCGCGATGGTGTTTCTCGCCTACCGCAGAGCGACATGCCCGCTGGTCGTGCGTTTGCGCTTGGCCTCTTAGCACACTACGCGCTGGATAGAATTGTCCATCCATTTGTGTATTCCCAGCAAGATGCACTGATTGAGGCGGAACCATCTCTCAAAAATGCCTACAGAGAACTCCACCCTATTATCGAGACAGACTTAGACTCATACCTTCTCTGGCACATGCGTCACACCACCGTTGAGACGTTCCCACCAGCTGAGGTGCTTGAAGCAATTGAATCAACCAAGCATGTTGGTGGCGCACTCTTCTCGCAAGTAGCGCTTCAGGTATTTGGCCTTAATGTTGGCGTTGGTGAGTACGAGAAGGCCCTTCAGGATTACGCTCGCATCTACCACACTGTAGAGCGCACTGATCCTAAGTACACTACCAAGCTTCCTGACGTTTTATACAAGACCGAGAAGTTCATGCGTCCTTCAAACAATTCATACGTTGCCGCAATGGCTCATCGTATTGTTAAGACTGAAGACTTCCCTACGGCAAACCTCAAGCGTCTTCCTTGGAAAGAGCCTTACACAGGAGAGACCAAGACTGAAAGCATTCTTGATCTTATGGATGAAGCTCGTGAGTTCTACAAAGAGCTTGTTCAAGCAACTATCTTAGGTCAAAGAATCACCCTGGAAGAGCTGGTCGACGGTATCAATTACATGGGCAAACCCGTTGTAGAAATGGTTGATGACGAGGACTAACTCGCAGCAAAATACAAATGCGTTGAGCATTCAAACGCGTAAGAGAAAAGGCAACTACTTGAGTAGCTGCCTTTTTTACTAACGCTTATCTACAATCTGACGCATGCTGTAAAAGCGCATGCTATAAAACACATACCATAGAGGTCGACTCTACAGAAGTGCTTCTTCCCATGCAGGTTCTTTAAACCCAAGCAAGATAGTATTGCCTGCAACCACCAAGGGGCGCTTTACCAGCATACCTGTGGTAGCAAGCAACTTATAGGCATCACTATCGCTCATACCTGCATCAAGCTGCTCCTTGATGTTATTATCGCGATACACCATGCCTGAAGTATTGAAGAATTTCCTGATGGAGAGACCGCTCAGTTTGTGCCACTCAGCAAGCTCTTCTGCAGTTGGATTCTCCTCTTTAATATCACGCAGTGTATAAGAAACACCGTGTTCATCAAGCCATTTAAGAGCTCTCTTACAGGTAGTGCAGCGAGAATAGCAAAGAACCAAAATGTTTTTATCTGCCATGGCTGTGCCCTTTGGATCAATTATCGATTACATAAAGGCAATCTTTTTTGAGTTACAAGCAATCCTAAAATCAATATTCCTAGAGAAATGCCATAGAGCATACCGATAAAGAGGTCATTAACGTTTGATGCTGCACCCAGGATGATTGCTAAAATCAAAAACATCATTCCAAGAGAAACATACTTACTTTTTAGTAGGTTCATTTGGTCGCCTCCTTTTTACTGACGGTAATGAAGCATTATAAATCAACACCTTGTTACTAACCATGCACATTTATGCAGGTGCCTGACCTGTTTCAAGAATTTGCTGGAGCGCAGCCTCATCAAGTACGGGAACGCCCAAGCTCTCAGCCTTTGTAAGCTTAGATCCCGCGGCTTCTCCTGCTACTACGAAGCTAGTCTTTTTGGATACAGAGCCAGAAACCTTTGCTCCCATAGCTTTGAGCTGGGTACCAGCCTCATCACGTGTGAAGTGTTCAAGAGTTCCCGTTAAAACAAACGTAAGCCCGGCAAGTGTCTGGGGAAGCTCATTTTCTGGCTTCTCTTCCTCAAGCACTACGCCTGCCTGACGAAGACGCTCAATAACGGCAACATTTTCTGGTATCGAGAAGAACTCGTGTACAGATTCTGCAATCTTGGGGCCAATACCTGGGATTTCAGCGATTTTCTCGACAGGGGCTGTAGCAAGCGCCTGAATGGAGCCAAATTCTTGGGCAAGCAGCTCCGCGACGTTAGCACCAACGTGCCTCATGCCAATACCAAAGAGCACGCGTCCAAGACCGCGCGTCTTTGATTCCTCAACCTTTGCCATAACCTTCTTGGCAATAGTGCGACCCACAGGAATGCTGTCGCCAGAAAGGTGATCTGCAGTATCGGTATCGTATACACGGCCCGTAGGCATGCTGGCCAGCATTTCTTCAGTGAGCTTATCGTAGAAGTCGGCTACGTCAGAGAGGACGCCTTCTTCAACCATACGGTTAATAAGCTCGTCACCAAGGCCGTCAATGTCCATAGCCTTACGGCTGCCCCAGTGAATCAGACGCTCAACTGCCTGAGCAGGGCAATCAATAGAGACGCAGCGGAAAGCCACTTCTCCTTCTTCCTGAATAACAGGACTGCCACAGCTTGGGCAGGTAGTTGGCATCTGGAACTCAACAGCATCTGCTGGTCGAAGGCTCAAAACTGGTCCTACAACCTCTGGAATAACATCTCCTGCCTTGTGGACAATGATGGTGTCACCCTCGCGCACATTTTTACGACGAATCTCGTCAAGGTTGTGGAGAGTTGCGCGCGCGATGGTAGAACCTGCAACAGTGACGGGATCAAACTCAGCAACAGGTGTGAGTACGCCTGTACGACCAACTTGAATACGAATTTCTCGCAAAACGGTCTGCTTTTCCTCTGGTGGGAACTTAAATGCAATAGCCCAACGAGGAGCGCGAGAAGTAAATCCCAGAGCTTCTTGGCTGGCAAAAGAGTCAACCTTTACCACCACGCCGTCAATGTCGTAGTTAAGGTCTCCTCGCTGCTCAAGAGCTTGCGCACAGAAATCGTGAACCTCCTGAGCGCTCAGGCAACGACGGGCGTGGGGATTAACATTAAACTCGCAGCTACGAAGCCAGTTTAAGAACTCCCACTGACTGTGAACATCAAGAGGACCCTCATCGGCTACTGCGTAGATAAAGGTCTCAAGGTCTCGATGAGCGGTAATCTTTGGGTCTTTCTGACGCAAAGATCCAGCAGCTGCATTTCTTGGGTTAGCAAAAGGCTGTTTACCAGCAGCATCCGCATCTTCATTCAAACGAATAAAGGAATGCTTTGACATATAGACCTCACCGCGCACCTCAATGCTCTGATTAAGGCCTCTATTCTCAACCTGCTCTAGACCAGCAAGTGCAAGCTCTCGTGGGACGTCAGAGATAGTCAAAACGTTTGCCGTAACGTTTTCTCCCGTGCTTCCGTCACCTCGTGTAGCAGCACGTACAAACTGACCGTCACGATACGTTAATGCAACACCTAAGCCGTCAATCTTTAGCTCACAGGTATATGCCACAGGGTTTGTAGGTGACGCACCAAGAGCCTCATCAGTTCTGGAAAGCCATGCGTCCAGCTCTTCTAGGTTCATGGCATCATCCATGGAATACATGCGAGCGGCATGCTGGACAGGCTCAAACTGCTCAGAAACGTAACCACCTACACGCTGGGTATAGCTATCCTCAGTAACAAGCTCTGGATATGCTGCTTCAAGCTGCTGAAGCTCAATAAGAAGACGGTCAAACTCAGCGTCGGTAAGTTCTGGATTATCAAGGGCATAGTAGGCATATGCTGCATGGTTCAAGATTCTATTGAGCTCTGCCGCACGAGCGACATCTTTTGGCGAAAGTGCTGCCATTACAACTCCAAACATAAAAACGTAGGTGCAAGAAATCTTGCACCTACCAGGTATTTATTTGCGTCCTCTTAAGGTTCTACCAAGGGCCTTAAGGGCTTCTCGCCTTGCGCTGCCATATGGTGCAATGGGGTCAATAATCTTGCGCAGAGGGCTTGCATCAGAAAGCGCACGCTCGTGGAACTCTGTGACATCGGCGTCATTTCTAGCGCCTGGCACCATGTCCTGAATAATAACCTCGTAGAACGGAGTGTTGCGCGCGTACTTCCAGAAATAGGACGCCATGTCGCAGCTAGCGTTCTGCCAAGGCTTAATAGCACCAGCAAAGTGAACAATCTTTGGAGCACGACGTGCTGCCTGATAGTCATCAAAAACGCTATTTGGTGCCATTGGATAGAGTTTCTCGGCACGTCCAAAAATGTTATGCGTCACGTTCCAGTCAGCAGGAAGATAGACAACGCGACCCTGGCACTCGCTGTTCAGAATATCTTGATCGTTGTAGATAAAGATTGGATTGGATGCAATGCGCAACCATTCTGGAACAGTGTGATAGCGGCGCAGTTCAGCGGTATTAAAGACCATAACTCCCGCCTGGAAGTACGCATAAGGATTCTTGAGGTTAAGCACGTCAAGACTGTACTTCATGCGGTCTCCACCACGAACGTTAAGGTTTGCCAGATAATCAATATCAAGCGTTGCGGCAATAAGATTGTTGCCCATTCTTACATCAAAAAGTTCAGCAACATTACCATTGACCACAAGGTCAGAGTCTAGATAGACAACCTTATCGTAACCAGAAAGAATGTCTTGAGCCAAGAAACGGAAGTATGTCTCCACACTAATGTGAGCATTATTAGTATCTAGCTTGTAGTCTTTAACCATACGCCACACGTTATAGAACGTAATACGAGCATTCTTATAGCGCGAGAAGTACTTCTTAACCATCTCCTGCTTTGAGCCGCCAATATTGGTGTTAAGGACAACCACGTCGTAGAAGCGGTTAGGGTCGGCGTTTTCAAGCATTGAACCCATAGCGCAGGTAAGAATTGGAACGTAGTTGTTATCTGCTGCAAAGACAACAGGAACAACGTTCTGGCTTGCAATCTCAGGCTTCTCTTCAAAGAGAGGAATGAACTTCTGACGAGGCTCTGGATTGGTAAAGTGAATGCACTGAAGCTCTTTTACCTTCCAGTTTTTGCCCTCTGTACGCAGCATATGCATACGCCAGATATTAAAAAGACGCTCAGTCAGATGACCTGGAGTTCTCAGGGCCTCTTTGCTGTACGTAGACATATCAGTACGAGCAGTCCACTCGTCAACAAGTGGGAACACCCATGCTGCATAGCGGTCAAAGAGCTCTTTGCGCATGATGTACATGTTGCAGAAGCACTGCTGATGACCGTTGAGAAAAGCGTTTACATCCTCTGTATACTCTGGGTGACGCTCAACAATAAGCGCAGCCATAGTATCCATATCCTTTGGATGAAGCAGTGGAGCAGCATGGTACTGCTCAAGAGGTGTGTTAGCGCTTCCAGGGAATTTGCGAATATCCTTTACTCCCGTGGTAATAAGGTCATAGCCTTCAATGCACTGAGCAATAGTCTGGTCATCAAGACCATATTTCTTAATGGCGTCTTCATCAATGAAGTCATCCATAACCTCACCAAACGGATTTTCTGGATAAACCGTATCAGTAAAGTTGAAGTAACGACGATAGTGTCCAAAGCCAACATAGCGAGCATTGGTAATGTTCTTCCATGCCCAATACTGTGTAGTCATCTCACAGTACATGGGGTTTTTCTCGGTAATGTTATCGCCTTCATCGTCGTGGAGCATATACGTAAAGCGATTACTCTTCTGACCTGGTCCTACCTGGATAGGTTGAAGGTAGTTGCTTGCGGGAACATCAACATCTTTATGAGAAGTAATAAGGATGCGAATAGGCTGCTGCTCAAACATCTTTTCCATGTGTTTTCTTTCTAAATATTCCATGTGCTCATCGGCAATCTGTTTCATACGAACAGCCCTATCAAACGACAGCCCCTCATCCTTATGCATGAGAGCGACATATTTCTTTGCATACGTCCTGTAGCGATAGGCATCACTGTCTTCTGGAAGTTCAGTACCAGTTGCAATAGCCTCGTAAGCGTCATCTCTTACAAAGCGATAAAGCTCTCGAACAGCCGCAGATGGGCCAAATAAAATAGCAAACGACTTAAAAGCAGCTTCTTGATCTTCAGGAGCAAGACGGAATTTCCACTCAGCACTCAAGAGCTCTAACAATCTATGCTTCATACCCCTAAACGAATTGAGATGAGCAATGTTATCTGTCTTGCCAATATAAAGTTCTACTTGATCAATGTTGTCTAAGAACTGATAGCAGAACTGCCCAAACTGATCCATAGAAATACGAGAAGCACCAGTTACTCCGATGCCATAGTGGTACAAAAAGCCTCTGCAAGACTCAAAACCATCGGCAGTCTGAGCCTTATCTGCCAGGATAAATACCTCATAGGCATCTTCTGCTCTTACCAGGCGCTCCGAAGTCATCTCTGCAAAAGCAGAGCGGAAAAGCTCTCCTCGGTACAATCGCTGAGTAGCGCGCCAGTCAAGCTTTTGCCCATAACCCTCATCATAAATAATGCGTAGGATATCTTCACCCTGAGTAAAGTCCGATTGTTGGTTGATGTAGTTCTCAAAAGACTTTGCATCAGCTGGGTCAACACCATTTTCTGGAATAACGGTAATACCCAGGTGAAGAATATCAACAGGATTTTGGTCAATGCGCGCAACTACCTGCTCAAGAAAATCAGGAGTGACCTCATCATCACCGTCTAGGCAAAAGACCCACTCGCCTTTTGTGTGAGCTGCAGCAGTTTTACGTGCAAGATGAAGTCCCTGGTTAGTTGCATGAGTAACAACTTTGAACCTTTTGTCATCCCCTACTGCCGTAACGATTTTCTCTGGAGTGGAATCTGTTGAGGCGTCATCAACAATAATTGCTTCAAAATCACCAAACGTCTGATTCTTTACGCTTTGAATACAACGCCCGATGTACGCTTCGATGTTGTATGCAGGAATTACAAATGAAACCTTAGGCATACCAACTCCTTATAAATAAGCAATCTTAACTATCTTCTATCTTATCTAAAATGTGCCTTCCTGGGGCGCGCAAAAGATGCCTACTCAACGCTCTTCAAGCTCTCCACCATATCAATATTTTTGAGCTTTGGCCGCATAGCAACATAGACTAACAGCGAGAAAACAAGCGTGAGTCCAAAGGCAAACCAATAACTTGGTGCATGAATAGCACGACCAAACATAACAAGATCAATCTCAGCAGTCTGAACTACAAATCCCTCAAGATATGTTCCTAGAACAAGTCCAAAGAGCGCTCCAAAGACGGCTAGCAAAGCAATCTCTCTAAAAACGTAAGCATCAACCTCGTGTCGTGTAAATCCAAGTACTTTGAGGCTGGCAATCTCTCTAATGCGCTCTTCAATATTGATATTAGTGAGGTTATACAAGACGATAAATGCCAACAGAGCTGCAGCCACAATAAGAATGGCTACCACGCGATTAACTACGGCAAGTGATTCTTTGTAGGTGTGAATAGCCTCATTGACGTCATCTACTGTTGCAACTCCTGCCTGGTTAATAAGCTTTTCTCCAAACGCATCTCTTGTTGTTTGATCCTCGGGAAGCGTTGCATACCAGCCATCCGTGGCGTCGTCTTGAATGCCCAGGGAATGCCATGCAGAAGGCCCTACATACAGATACGACCCAACGTAATTCTCGGCAACTCCTGTAATAGTAAGCGTGCTTGGCTCACCTGAAACGTTTCCAATTCTGTCTTGAGCATAGACCTGAATGGTATCTCCCACACCTACACCAAGCCGTTTTGCAAGCTTCTCTGTAATTACAACCGAGTCTTCTCCAAGCTCTATTGCCTGACCAGAAAGACGATTACGCAGAGTGGCTAAACCAGCCATATCTTGAAGAGAATTGCTGGTCATAATAGTTGTTCTTGTAAGCGAACCTGCTTTTTGTGTAGGTGACTCAAGAAGAACATTTTCTCTTGTTATGCGATGAATATTTGTAGCGCCTACTTGATTAAGCTCTGCATTAATCTGATCTGCTTCCTCACTTGAAACATCAGAGGTCATTCCCACAATGTAGTCATAATGCGAGATAGCTGGCCATTGGTTATCAATGATGTCGCTAATGGAATCCCTAAGGCCAAAAGCCACTAATAAAAGCGCAGTACATCCAGCAATTCCTACGAGCGTCATAATCAAACGCCGCTTATAACGGGCAAGGTTTCTGATTGTAACTTTCCACGAGAAAGACAATCTTGACCATAGAGGCTCAACGCGCTCAAGCAAAATCTTTGAGCCCGCTTTTGGAGCTTTTGGAAGCATGAGGCTAGAAGGTTCTTCTTTCAGTGAGGATAAAACGGCAGCTGTGGTTGAAAGAAGCGTGATGCCTATACCAGAAAGTCCCGAAAGCAGCGCGCTATCTAGCTGAATAGGATAGGGAGCTCCCCCATTTGGAATGGTGTAAATAGATCCGTAAGCAGAGACAATAACGCCTGGCAGCACCTGACTTAAACATGCTATGCCAATAACAGCGCCTAAAAGTGAAGCAGACAAGGCATATAGCAGGTACTTTGCCGCAATCTGAGCGGTTGAATAACCAAGCGCCTTATGAACACCAATAAGCGTGCGCTCTTCAGATACCATGCGCGTCATACTGGTAAGTGACACCAAAGCAGCCACCAAGAAGAACATCAACGGGAACACATTGGCAATATCGTTGATACGCTCAGAGTCTGCTTGATACGCTGCAACGCCAATCTCTTTTGTGCGATCAAGTACATACACATCGGGCTCTTTGAGCTCGTCAATTTTCTTTTGAGCCTCGTCAATTTTTGCCTGGCCATCAGCAAGCTGCTTTTCAACCTCAGCGCGTTGCTCCTCAAGGCTCTGCCTTCCCTCAGTAGTCTGTGCTTCAGCGCTTTGAAGTGCTGTTTGTCCTGCGTTCAGGCGGCTAAGCGACGCGGCAAGTTTTTCTTGAGCTGCAGACAGCTGATCTGTAGCAGCAAGCCTTGCCTCTGCCAAATCCTGACGCGCCTGAGCTACCTGAGACTCTGCCTCATGCAGTTGAGCCGTGCGCTGATCTAGCTCTTCTCGTGCGGCTGCTAAAGCCTGCTGCTGGGAAGCCAGCTCTGTCTCTGCAGCGCTGATCTGCGCCTGTGTGGCGAGAAGAGCGTCTACTTGCGAGGTTGGTAGACCTAAAGCACTGAGCTGCTGCTGTGCTTCTTCAAGTGTAGAAGCCGTAATTCCTTGCGCAGAAAGTCCTGCAAGAAACGCATCTCTACCCGCTTCAAACGCACTCTTTTGCTGTGTAAACGTTGCTTGTCCTGCATTAAAAGCAGCAAGACCAGCCTGATACTGAGCCTCTCCCGCACTAAGCTCAGCTGTTCCCTGAGCTATCTGAGCCTCTGAAGCTGTAATCTGAGCTTCCGCTTGGGCAAATTGCTGCTCAGCACTGTAGCGCGAAGCTGTAAGCTGCTGACGTCCTGCATCGTATTGCTTCTGACCATCATCCAGCTTTTGCTGCTGAGCAGAAATTTGAGCCTCTGCATCGTCAAGCTTCTTTTGAGCATCTCCTAGTTTATCCGCAGCCTCTTGCCTTGATTGCTCCAGCTTTTGACGAGCCTCATCAAGTTGAGCCTGAGCGTCATCTTTGAGCTCTTGCAAACGAAGAGCAGCAAGCGACGGATTCATCTGTGTAATTCGTTCTACAACGCTATCAACTGCACTCTGATACGCAGATGAGCCGCTTTTATACCTGGTAGCACCCTGAACCGTCAAATACACTTCGGTATAGGGGTCATCGTCTGCAAAAGCATCTTCAGTGACATACACAAATTGCTGCACAATACCGTTGCCTAACGATGTGGTGCCAAAATTGCTTACATACGGATAGGTTGGCGCATTTACAAAACCAACAACTGTGTACGAACCACCCTTTAAATGAACGCCGTTTGAAGTATCTGGCAGCTCAATCTGTTGACCAAGGCTGATATCAGCACGTTTCTTGGGATCTGCGCTCATCACGCACTCGTAAGGCCCTTGAGGAAGTCTTCCTTCAACCACTATTGGCTGATTCAGCCCACCAGGTCTAAAAGAACTCACACGAGCAGTAGATTGCGACGACGTCAGTGTAGCCATAACGTCTACCGTACGAGAAGGCATAACCGCTTCAACACCCTCAACTGACGCCAGGGCGGAAACGTCCTTCTCGCTTAATCCAAGTGTTGAGATGACGCGAAGGTCATAGAGGTGCTGGTTTGTGTAAAACGTATGAGCCGCTTCTTGCATGTCAGGGCTTGCCATTTTGAGTCCCGCAAAGAAGCCGCAGCCCAACGCAACAATTCCTGCAATTGCAAGAAATCTGGCGAGAGACCCTTTGATGGTCCGAGTAATCTCGGTAAAAAGAGCGCGGGGCATAACTACCACTCGACAGTAAGCGCGTCAGCTGGGTGTTGATTAATTTCTACCGATTGAGCTTGACCCTCTTTAACGTGGATTACCCTATCGGCAATTTGAGTGAACGCAAAGTTGTGCGTGACAATAGCCACGGTCTTATGCTGCTCTTTGCACATATCCTGCAAGAGCTTAAGAATTTGCTTTCCTGTTTTATAATCCAGCGCACCTGTTGGCTCATCGCAGAGCAGAAGACGCGGATTCTTTGCCAAAGCGCGTGCAATAGAAACGCGTTGCTGCTCTCCACCGGAGAGCTGAGCTGGGAAGTTATCCATACGATGCTCAAGACCAACAGCTCGAAGTGCATCTTCTGGCTGCATAGGGTCAAGACAAATCTGAGAAGCAAGCTCAACGTTTTCTTTTGCAGTGAGATTAGGAACAAGATTGTAAAACTGGAAAACAAAGCCAATGTCATGACGGCGATAGAGCGTTCTTTCTTTTTCCGAAAGCCCGCCAATTTCTTTTCCGTCTAAATAAATAGACCCGGAGGTACAGGTATCCATACCTCCGAGCATATTTAAGACAGTTGTTTTACCGGCACCTGATGGGCCAACAATTACGCAAAGCTCGCCCTCTTCTATGGAGAAGTTCATGTCATGGACAGCGTGTACCTTGACGGAGCCCATGGTATACGTCTTTGTTACCTCTTTAAATTCAACAAAAGACATACGGTTCTCCTATAAGTAAGAATTCCTCCAAACAAGAAGAGAGTGGGTGAGCAACTACTCCTGTGGAGCCTCTGGTGCTGCAGGAGCCTCAGGTGCTGCTGGAGCTGCTGGTACCTCAGGTGCTGCTGCAGCCTCTGCAGTTACAGGAACTACAGGAGCAACCTCTGCGCCCTCGGTAGCAAGAG
>CAUORV010000009.1:0-20474 GCA_963507085.1 uncultured Atopobium sp. | reverse complement strand
GAGCGTGCTTCCGACGACGGAGAGCCTTCCAGAACGGCGGGAATGCCGGTGCTGGAGGTATTGCGCGGAGCGGAGCTTAAGAACGTCTGCTGCGTTGTTACGCGCTACTTTGGTGGAACGCTTTTGGGACCTGGTGGACTTGTTCGTGCGTATACGGCAGCAACTCAAGAGGCTTTGGCTGCTGCCGAAGAAGCGTCTGCTGTTCAGGAAATGCTGCAGGTTGTGAGGGTGGAGTTGTCGGCCCCGTATAACCTGTATGAGCAGATTCAGCGCTTGGTCTCAGATACCGGCGGCAAGGTTATAACAGCAGAGTTTGGAGCGGACGTTTTTCTCGCCATAGACTTTAGGTGTGGAGAAGAAGCGGCGTTCACAGCTGCGTTGACAGAGCTCAGCGCTGGAAAGATTACAGCCGAGGTCTCCGCGGCGCGTTTTGATCTGTTTTAGTTGGTTTAATAAATCTAGCTTCAATAAACCAAAAAATACCAAATAAGAGAATGGTAAGGATAACGCGACCATTTTCTGGCAGCATACCTCTGGAATCGCAATACCAGATTAATAGAAAGAACACTAGGATAGTGGCTCGTAAAATGACACGCTCTTTTGAAATTGCTCTCATGAGAGCCTCCAGAAAGTAAGCTTGAACTTCTCTTTTTATCAGTATAGACCAGTATGGCCAGCACAGAAAATTCTGTACCGGCCATAGGTGCTTTTATGTGCGTGCTTAGTAGGCTGTGGTTGCACGTACCTTACTTGCGGTTACGACCACCAAGGGAGTAGCCAAGGTTCTCCCAGAAATCAATCTGGACATCTTCGCCCTCGTCCCAGACCTTGAGCAGGTCCTCTGGAACATACTGACGACGAACATCAGCCTCGCCACCGTAGAGGCGGAACCAGTCTGCGCTCATGATGAGGAAGCCGTCTTTACCGGAGTCCTTGCCCCAGCTGTTCTCAATGCGCCACTGCTTAGCCTTGCCATCCTTATCGAGCTCAACGCCCTGGAAGGTCATTGCGTGGGTAAGAGAAGTCTCATAGTTCTCAATCATTGCTTCGCGATCCATGTCAAAATCAACGCCAAAGAGGCCGTTGTAATCCATGGTGTCGGTTGAGAGGACGTAGTTGAAGTCCTCATTGTGGCGAGGGAACTCCTGCATAACGTCGCAGGCCATGCAGACAGGGTTGCCGTCCTTCAAAGAAGCAATGGTAGCTGCCTCAAGAACCTCTGGCTCAACGTTCAAGAAGCGAGTCTTAATGCCACCCAAAACGGTATCGATGAAGGTAGGGTGATATACCTTGCCGTAAGGGTATTTCTTGCTTGGAACAGAGATGAGCTGGACAAAGCCGCGAGGATCAACGCCACAATAGCGCTCTGCAAACTCAAGAGGAGTAATGCCAAAGTCGCGAAGAATCTGAGTGCCTTCCTCGTCCTTCTCGCCGTCCTTCTTGTCAGAAGCCTTACTTGGCTCAACAGGGGAGAGCTTTGCCTTATCTACCTGTGCGTTTTTGCCAACCTTGCACTCAAAATCAAAGGTCAGAGGTGGCTCACCAAGGCAGACGGACAGAATCTGGTGGAAGCCCTTGAGTTGCTCCTGCTTAAGCGCACGAAGCTCGTCTTGAGACTTGCCAGCTGCGTATGCTGCGCGAAGCTCGCCAGCGCTCTTTCTGAACAGGCGGTCAATGCGCTCGTCCATCTGAGTGGAGTTCTTGGAGCAAGCAGTCTCTGGCATGGCATCCTTAGGAACCAGGCCGTACTTCTCAACCAAGCTCATAGCAAATGAGTAGTAGCCGCCGTCGCCAATGCCCTCGGTCAGAAGCGTGTGGACAACACGAGAATCGGTTGGCTGGTCAGCGGTCTGAATGATGTACTCAAGTGCGGAGTTAGCCTTCTCAAGCTTGTCGTAGAACATGCCATATGCCTGGCTGAACTCAAAGGTATCAACGTCAAGCTTCTTGATTGCCTCCTGGCGAAGCACGTTGAAAGAAGAGAACATCCAGCAGCGACCGCTCTGACGCTGGTTAGTGACGTCGCCGGTCTTTGCAACAGCAACACCGTAGGTGTCAGCGTAGGTGCGCATGGTGGTGATGTCGCGAGCAGCTGCGGAAACGCCCATAGAGGTTACGGAGTTGCGGGCAACGCGGTTAGCACGGTCTGCGCTAAAAGCAGCAGTTTCCTCGTTTGCCCACTGTGGATTTACGGTCTGATCAGCCATTACGGCTCCTTTTGTTTGTAGCGTTTAGAAAAACCTGGCGAGAAGATCGATCTTCTCGCCAGATGGTTTGTACCTTAGCGAAGCGTTGCAAGAGAGCCCATTGGGTCCCATGGCTCGAGGACGGTTGCTTCCTCAGTCTCAAAGGTCTTGAGCTGCTCAGGAGTGAGATACTTCTTGTCAACAACAATCTGGTAGACGTACTCGTCAAACCAAGGGTCAGAGATGGTATCAAAGCCATCGCGACCGTGGTCTTTACCCCAGCTGTTCTCAACCTTCCAGAGGGTAGTGTTGCCTTCTGCGTCAAAGTTAACGCCCTCAAGAACCATTGCGTGAGTCATCAGAGACTCGCCGTAGTCAAGGCGCTCAGCACGGTCGAGTGCACCCTCGACAGGGAAGCCAAAGAGGCCGTCAACGTCAAGTGCACGGGTATCCATGATGCCCTCTTCGCGAAGGTAGGACTGAGCAACATCGCAACCAAACCAGACAGGCAGGTTGTCCTTGAGCTGAGCCACAGCAAGGCGCTTAAGCTCAGGAATCTCAAGGTTGAGGTAACGAACGCCGCCACCCTCAACAACGTTGCCCAAGCGGGAAACGGTGTAGGTGTGGTTGAAAGGCTTATCTGCGGTTGGTGCAGAGATGATTGAGATGTAATCATCAAGATTCATGTCAACAGTCTCTGCGAAGAACTCCTGAGGAGTAAAGGTGCCAGAAAGAGCGAGGTTATCGTCCTTATCGCGCAGGCGTGCCTCAAAAGATACAGGAGGCTGACCCAGACAGGTTACCAGCAGAGTATAGACGTCCTCCATCATCTCTTTCTTCATCTCGCGCAGAGACTCAAGGGACTCACCAGCTGTTGCAGTCTCACGAAGACGCTTTGCTGCACTACGAAGATAGCGGGTGAGATACGCGTCCATCTCGTGGGTGTTGCAGGAGTTAGCAGTCTCTGGCATAGCGCTCTTTGGAACTACACCGTACTTCTTAACAAGACTCTTGAACATATCCCACTGGCCACCGTCACCAATTGGATCGGTGAGTAGGAAGGATACAAGACGGCCGTTCAGAGGCTCATCAAGGGTGTCCAGAATGTTCTCAAGGAACCAGTTAGACTTCTCCATCTTGTCCCAGAACAGTGGATATGCCTGGGAAAGCTCAAAGGTAGAGAGGTTGTATTTCTTGATGATGCGATATCTAAACGTATTGAGCGATGCAAACATCCAGCAACGACCAGAGCGCTTCTGGTTGGTACGGTCGCCCTGCTTTACCTCAACATCAAAGGTAAGAGGATTAAGAGCGACACCTTCTGGAACACGAGCTGCTTTTCTAACACCAGCGCTGGTAGCAGCATTTTTAGCTACAGTATGAGCGCGGTCGGACTCAAAGTTCTTCTGAGCCGCTGCAATGTCGTCAAAGGAAATGCTTTTCATCTGATCCATGTGATCTCCTTAACTGGAATAGGTAATACAAAAACTATATTCCCAATTAAGGTGTCCCTAGTCTAAGAGTTACCAGTTTGAAACTTTTATTTTGAGAAATTTTTGAACGGATGGTCTACGCCAACTAAGAGAGATTTTGTGACGTTATGAAATTGGCGAGAAAATATTTTCATCCAATTTACCAGCGGCAATAGAAGTATTAGCACATAGAACATATGTTTGCATTAGTAGTTATTGTCAGGCGAATCGGCTACACTATACAAAGAAATTAAGAGCCCTTGGTAAAAGAACAAATTTTGAAGCACAAAGAGAAGAGCGTAGAAAAAGATGGCATTTGTTCACCTTCACAACCACTCAGATTTTTCCATTCTTGATGGAGCTAGCCGTGTCCCAGACATGGTTAGTAAAGCTGTAGAGTTTGGTATGCCAGCACTTGCTCTTACTGACCATGGATATCTCTTTGGAATTCCAGATTTTGACCTTGCATGCCGCAAGTACAATGAGGCGCTTAAAGACTTTGGCCAGTGGTGTCATGATGTGGAATGTTTTGAGAAGGGCTGGAATCTAGAAGAGCCTCCTGCAGATGATTCCAATGCTGGTGAGCATGATAAGGTTCATGCTCAGTGGGCTTCTGACGTTCAAATTTGGAATCAAACACATGATATTAAGGCAGTAAAGGCCAATAAACCTTCTCCTCTTATTAAGCCAATTTTTGGCTGTGAAGCTTATTTCATTCTTGATGATTGTATTGAGAAGGGCACTAAGCAGGTGCGATATCACCTTATCCTGCTTGCTAAAAATGAGACCGGCTATGTCAATCTGATGAAGATGATGTCAGAGGCGGGCTCAAAAGACATGTTCTATTACAAGCCACGCACTACGCTTGAGATGCTCAAGCGTTATCACGAGGGAATTATCTGCACTTCAGCTTGTGTTTCTGGCATCATTCCCCGTATGTTGTTTGAAGGTCGTCCAGAAGAAGCAGAGCGTTGGGCAAAAATCTATCAAGATATCTTTGGAGATGATTTCTACCTAGAGATTCAAGACCACGGTTTGTCTGATCCAAGTTGGGGTGGCTATACCGATAGAACCCTTGCTGAGCGCATTGTAAAGATGGGTCATGACCTTGGTATTAAGGTAGTTGCTACCAACGATAACCACTATCTCACTAAAGAGGATGCAAGCGTTCAAGATATTGCTTCCTGCATTGGTTCGGGCGCTCGCGTTGATGATGAGAACCGCAAACGAATGACAGGTAGTGAGTTCTATCTCAAGAATGAGCAAGAAATGCGTCAGCTTTTCTCGTGGTGCCCTGAAGCTATCGAGAACACCATTGAGGTTGCAAATAAGTGCAACTATGAGCTGGACTGGACCCATATGTACCTGCCAAAGTTCCCAGACTTGGCAGAGGGGGAGACTTCAGAGGAACGCTTTAGAAAAGAGTGCGAGCTTGGCCTTGCAAGACGTTATGGAGATGATTGGCAAAACGTTGTCATCAATGAGATTAACGTTAAAGACCGTTTTGAGTATGAATATGACATCATCTGCAAAAAGGGCTTTGCAGATTACTTCTTGATTGTTCAGGAGTATGTCCGCTGGGCAAAAGAGAATGGCATTGGTGTAGGTCCTGGCCGTGGTTCTGCAGCAGGCGCTATTGTTGCATACGCTATGGACATTACCTCGTTTGACCCTCTTGAGAATGGTCTCATGTTTGAGAGGTTCTTGTCTCCACAGCGTTCAGAGATGCCAGATATTGATATGGACTTCGACGATGAGCGTCGTCTTGAGGTTGTTGAGCATGTTCGTCAGATTTATGGATCTGATCGTGTTTCTCACGTTATTACGTATTCAACCATCAAGGCAAAACAGGCAATAAATGACGCGTGTCGTGTTTTGGGTTATCCCGTTTATATGGGACAGCGTCTGTCTAAGATGATTCCAGGTGATCCTAACGCTCACCTTAAGTTTGTTCTTCATAAGGCTCAAGAAGGTCAAAAAGGCGCTGATCAGTATTCTGCTGATTTTGAAGATGCGTACGAGAATGACCCTGATGCGAGAAGAATCATTGATGCTGCTCTATCTATTGAGGGCTTGCATCGTGGTGAGGGTGTGCATGCTTGTGCAGTTTTGATTGCTCCTACGCCTGTAAATGACCACGTTCCTACCAAGGTAGATACCAAGGGCGGCGTAGAGATTACGCAGTATGAGGGTCACTCTGTCGCAGACATGGGCCTTCTTAAGATGGACTTCTTGGGACTAAGAACTCTAACGGTTATTTCTCGTGCAATCAAAAACGTGAAGGATAACTACGGAATTGATATTGATGTAGATAACATTCCGTTTACAGACCCAGAGATTTATAGACTTCTGAGAGAAGGTCGAACTGCTGGTGTTTTCCAGGTTGAGTCTGCAGGTATGACTGCAACCATTAAGGGCATGAGACCAACAGAGTATAAGCACATCGTCGCACTTATCGCTCTTTATCGTCCTGGTCCTCTTAACGCAGGTATGGTTACCAGCTATATCAACCGTATGAACGGTAGAGAAGAAGTCAAAGACTACGATCCACGTCTTCACGACATCTTGGAAGAAACCTACGGAACCATGGTCTACCAAGAGCAGGTTATGCAGATTTCTATGAAGATGTCTGGTTTTACCGCAGGCGAGTCTGACAAGGTCAGAAAAGCAGTAGCAAAAAAGAAGATCAAACTCATGCAGGAAGTTGTCCAGCACTGGGATGACGGTACTGATGAGACCATGGAAGCTCACTGGAAAAACGGCGCAGTTCGTAACGGATTTGATCGCTCGGTTGCAGAAAGCATTTGGGACGATGTTCTTGAATTTGCATCCTATGCATTCAACAAGTCCCACTCTGCTGGTTATGCAATTCTTGTTATGCAGACCGCGTGGATTAAGGCACATTATCCACACGAGTTTATGGCAGCAGTTCTTACCTCATATATGGGCAAGACAGATAAGATTGTCCATTACGTAAGCGCTTGTCGCCATGAGGGAATCAAGATTCTTCCACCAGATATTAATGAGTCTGGTAAAGACTTTACTGCTACTAAAGAAGGTATTCGTTTTGGCTTTGCAGGTATTCGTGGCGTAGGCGCGGGTGTTGGTGAAGCAATTATGCTTGAGCGCCAAAAAGGTGGTCCTTTTGCCAACATTCATGATTTTGTTGATCGTGTTGATGCAAGCCAGGCAAAGCGCAATGTTGTTGAAGCTCTTATCAAGGCAGGAGCCTTTGACTCAACAGGCTATACCCGTATGCAGATGATGAGTTTTGTGGATAAGAACAATCCACAAAACATTATCGATGCTGCTACTAAGCGTCAAAAAGATAAGGCCGTTGGTCAGTTCTCAATGTTTGATATGTTCGCAGAGGTGGAGGGCTCTGGTTTTAGCGATATTGTCCCAGAGCCAGACGGCGTTGAGTGGGATAGGCGATTCAAGCTTACCAAAGAGTACGAAGTCCTAGGCATCTATGTCTCAGACCATCCGCTTCGTCCGTATGAGTACGCCCTTGCTAAAAGTAGAGATTATGCTCTTGCAGAGATTGAAGAGAACGTAGAGGTTCAGCTTCCTAACGGTGCTATGTCTCAGCAGTTTAAGGTGCCAGAAGGTAAGCCTATCCGCTTTGCGGGCATGGTTACCAATGTTATGAAGCGCACCACTAAAAACGGCGATCCAATGGCAATTGTCACGCTAGAAGATATGGAGGGTAGCGTCACTATTGTCATGTTCCCTAAGCTCTACAAGAAGGCTGCAAGACTTTTGGCTGGCGATGTTGACCCAGAGACCGGTGAGAGCCAGAGTGACATCTTCATTTCCGTTCTTGGAAAGCTTGAGCGCTCTGATAGAGGAGACCAAGTTATTGCTCAAGAAGTTAATCCTATTGAGCTTAACAGTGCCAATAACACACCAAAGACACTCGTTATTCATATGCCTGCTTCTCAGCTTCAAAGACAGACCATCGAGACGCTTGGACAGATTTTCTCGCGCTATCCCGGTATGGACTGTATTGAGATTAGGGTAGAAACAGATATGGGCGATGTCATGCGCATGGAAATTCCTACCAGAATTGATGGACGCAGCATGGTTCTTTTGACGGAGCTCAAAGATTTTATCGGTCAAAGCGGATACGCACAGATTGTTTAGATTGTGTCGAATCTAAATTTGCACGGTACTCTTAAGTAATAACTGTTACTATTTAAGTAGCACTTACTAAGAAATTCTGACATCTTTGGATGTCGTGAGAGGAGAAAAAATGATCGACGCAAAGTTTTATCGTAACAAGGAGACAGGCGCTGTTGTTTACGGTGTCGCAGGCAACGTAGAGGCAGCAGACCTTGAGCTTCTCCAGGCTGGCGTTACTGACGCTGCAGCTGAGAAGCACGTTCCATTTGTTACTCGTGAGGGCAACACCGTTACCGTCCGTGTTGGTGAGGTTGCTCATCCAATGCTCGAAGAGCACTACATTGAGTTCATCGCTCTTGTTTCTGAGAACGGCGCTCAGTTTGCACAGCTTAAGCCTGGCCAGGAGCCAGTTGCTACCTTCACCCTTGAGGAGGGCGTTGAGGCTGAGGCTTATGAGTACTGCAACCTTCACGGTCTTTGGAAGGCTTCCCTCTAAGTCTATTGGCTCAACAATAAGCACTAGCTTAATAAGGTCAAACGGAGCTGCTACCTGCAGCTCCGTTTTTTCTTACTACACCTGTTTGTTTTTGGGTAAAAACAAATTAAGCACTTTATGATAGGAATGGTATGCGCATAGCAGTTGCACAAATGAATACTCAGGCCGGAGACTTCGAGTTTACCGCTCAGACCATGCTGGAATATGCTCAGAGAGCTCAACAGCAAGGCGCTGAGCTAGTCATTTATCCTGCGCCAACCCTTACGGGACTGCTCAGTGTGCCAGAAGCTGACACAGAAGGTCTTTTTTCAGACCTCTCTGAGATTATCAACTCGCTTTCAGAAAAACTTCCTATTGCGGCTCTTATTCCTGTTGTAACAGAGTTTGATGGAAGCGCAGCTAGCGAGGCTCTTCTCGTCAGAAACGGTGCTGTAACTCCACTTAAACTGACTGCTCAGATTGCGCACATGAGCGCTCTTGCTCGCTCTGCCAGCTCCGCACAAGCATCTGGCGAGAATACCGTTGAGCTTGCAAAGTTTGAAGCAGGTGGCCTTACGTTTGGCGTTGCTTTTACCTACGACGATCTTGACGCGTGGCAAGATGTCGACGACTCGTTAGATGCCGTTATTTACCTGCCGTATTTTGGCTTTGCTGTTGACGATTCTTCATCTGCTATGGGTATGGCGGTGGCAGAAAGCCGCTATCTGGGAGATGTTGAAGAATTTGATAGCTGGCTTATTGCAGCAAATGCTGTTGGCGCCTACGGCAATCAGGTGTTTTGTGGTTCAAGCTTCTTCTTGTCTCCTTCAGGAGATTTAGTCAAACAAGCAGCATCATTCTCAGAAGATATGGTTGTCTGTGACGTTGACCAAGACACTATCGAAAACTTTGATAGAGAAGACACGGCGGGCGTCTACAATAGCGCGCTTACTACCTGGGGCGTATTGGCTACAGGCGTTCGTGATTACACAGTAAAATCTGGCTTTGACGGCGTGTTTATTGCAGTTGATGGCTCGCTCAATTCTCTTGTTACTATGGCTCTTGCCTCAGACGCCTTAGGTCCTATGCGCGTCCACGTACTGTTACTTCCAAATAAAGATTCTCGAGCAACAAGTGCCGCAGAGCTTCTTACCGTAAGACTTCGCGTTAATAAGGTTACTGTGGATAGCACGGTTTTCTCGACATTGACCGACGCAAAGCTGATAAGTGCATACGGCTATGCATACGCTGACCAGCACAATTATTTAACGCTTGAGACTGCCGATAAAACCATTCTTGCGCTCAAGGGAACAGAGATTTCTAGCGCACACTCTCTGTGGCCTCTGGGAGATATGTATCATGCAGACATTGTTGACCTTGCAAGGGTAAGAAATACCTTCTCGCCAGCTATTGACCATGCAGTTCTCGAGAATATCTCTGAGGTTGTAACTGATGGGCTAGAAAATGCCGCGCCAACGCCTCAAGAACGCATCGAGTTTGTTGATTATGTGCTTACCAGCTATCTTGAGTGGAATAAGAGCATTTCTGCCATTGTGGAAGAAATGGGAAAGGTTGACGAGGTCAAAGCAATTATTTCTATGCTTCACGCTCGCCAAAAAGACCGCAGAAACACCACTGAGGTTCTGGAAATGTCTTCAAAGAGCCTCACAAACGCTCAAATTCCACACGCATCAGTCTGGCAAGACAGAATTAGAGATACAAAGGCTTCTGAATCTGACCTGGTAGAGTCCTTACGAAATTCTTTGCGAGAAATTCAAGGAGCTTCTATGCATCTGCCTGAGTTGTCAGTTGATCCAGCGGAGGCTCAGGAGGGCTTTAAGGATATGCTGGAGCTTTTAAAAGAGCTGGCACAAGAATCTGATGCACAAATTGGCATGGTTGACCCCAAAATGTGGAGAGGCCCTTTCTCAGAAAATTAGTTGCATCGTTTGCGCATACTCTGTGATAATATAGAACGAACGTTCTATATTAGGAGGTGCAATGGTAATTCTTGGAATAGACCCTGGTCTTGCTCACACTGGATGGGGAATTGTAGAGACAAGGGGTTCTGAATGCCGTGCACGCGCCTATGGATGCATAACTACAACCGCAGATGAACCAATAGATATGCGCTTGGGAAGAATCTATAACCAGATTGTTGAGGTTATAGATAAGTTTTCACCAGAAGCTCTTTCCATTGAGAGCATTTACTTTGGACAAAACGTTAAATCTGCTATTCCTACTGCACACGCTCGCGGTGCTGCTATTGTCGCTTGTTCTAAAGCAGGTCTTACGGTTGGAGAATATACTCCAATGCAGATAAAGCAGGCTGTTGTTGGTACAGGGGCTGCTGATAAACAGCAGGTTATGTATATGGTTCAAAACATATTGTGCTTGGACCATCAGCCTCATCCAGATCACGCGGCTGACGCTTTAGCTGCTGCAGTTTGTCACGCTAATCTTGTAAGAACCACCTCTCTTGGAAAGGGAAGAATACAACTATGATTGTCCAGCTTACGGGCACACTTGTATCCGTTACTCCTTCAGTTGCTGTTCTCGACGTTAATGGCGTTGGGTATGAGCTGGGTATATCAGCTTCAACAGCTGCTGCGCTTCCACAAGCGGGTGAAGCAGGCGTTACCGTTTTAACTCGTATGGTGGTCAGAGAAGATTCAATGGAACTCTTTGGTTTTGCTTCGCGAGAAGAGCGTGCGCTGTTTGATCGCTTGCGTGCAATTTCTGGAGTTGGCCCTAAACTGGCTCTTTCTGTGCTTTCTACGTTTACACCACAGCAACTTGCGGTAATTGTTGCTACCAATGACGGAAATCGTCTTAAGAGTGTCTCTGGCCTTGGTAAAAAGAAGGCAGAGCGTTTAGTAATTGAACTTTCTGATGTGTTCGCAAAAGATGCAGAACTTAAGCAGCTTGTTGGTCTTACGTCTCCTGCAGACTTTGCTGCTATTCCAAAACCTGCTGTAACCTCTGTAGAATCAGAGGCTATTGAGGCTCTTCTTGGAATGGGCTTTACTTCTCAGGAAGCAACGCTTGCTCTTGAGGGCTATGAAGAGGCTGGTGCTATTACAATTGAAGCTGCTATTGGATATGCATTAAGGCGTTTGGGAAGTGGTAATTAATGTGGGAAGCAGATGCAGATAACTTATTTGAGTCGTCGTCTACTCCAGCTCCATTTCCTGGACACACTTCTCAGCGTGTAGTTTCTAGTGGACTTCAGGCAGAAGACCTGGAGCAAGATAGAAACTTGCGACCAAAAACTCTTGATGAGTATCTTGGTCAAGAGCGCGTTAAATCAAATCTCCGTGTTCTTATTGAGGCTGCAAAAAGTCGTAATGAGCCGCTTGATCACGTTATTTTTTCTGGCCCTCCAGGCCTTGGTAAAACAACGCTTGCAGGTGTTTTAGCAGGAGAAATGGGCTCAAAGCTTCATACAACCTCTGGTCCCGCAATTGAGCGAGCAGGAGATTTAGCGGCAATTCTCACCAATCTTGAAGAGGGAGATATCCTCTTTGTTGATGAGATTCACAGACTTAATCACCAGGTTGAAGAAATTTTGTATCCAGCAATGGAAGACTTCTTCTTAGATATTGTTATTGGCAAAGGCCCTGCGGCAAGGTCAATCAGGCTTGATATTCCACGCTTTACTCTTGTAGCTGCAACAACAAGAACAGGACTTCTAACTGGCCCTTTGCGTGATCGTTTTGGTATCTCATATCGTCTTGATTACTATACTGTTCCTGAGCTTCAGACTATTGTCATGCGCTCGGCAAACATCCTTGATGTAGAAGTTGATGAGCAGGGAGCTGCTGAAATTGCTTCTCGATCAAGAGGTACACCACGCTTGGCAAATCGTCTGTTAAAACGCGTACGAGATTACGCACAAGTTAAAGCTGAAGGTACTATTACCTGGCAGGTAGCCTCAGAAGCGCTTTCATTCTTTGAGATTGATGAGCTTGGTCTAGATGTAATGGACGTACGTGTTTTACGTGCGCTTTGTGAGACGTTCAGAGGTCGTCCGGTTGGTCTCACAACCATTGCAAGTGCAGTCTCAGAGGATCCGTCTACACTTGAAGATGTTTATGAGCCATATCTTTTGCAGCAAGGGCTTATTATTAGAACACCTCAAGGTAGACAGGCAACGCATGCTGCATTTGATCACTTACGTATTCCTGTTCCTACTAACTAGTAGATTGGAACAAAATGCTTCAACGAGATTACATTTTGGAAGTAATCGATGACTTTACTTCAACGGTCACAGCAGGTTTGGGAAATGCTTTAGAGACTCAAACTGAAGAGTCACTCGATGGGGTAGAGGCAGCTGTTGCAGAGCTCATTGATTTGAGCCCAGAGACTGCTCTTGCGCTTTCGCCAGACTCTCTTGTAACCATGATGTTGCTCTCCGGCGTAGCTGATTCAGTTGCAGAGTATGTGGTGTATGCCCTCGATAGGCTCTCTCACGTTTATGAGCAACTAGGAGACGGGGATAAGGCTGGTCTCAGAAGACAGCAGGCAGTAGCGGTTGCACAGTCCTTCTCGGTAGATCAAAACGCTACTCCAGAGCAATTTAAGGATTTTGAAGCAAAGTATTTTGCGTAACCACATTTTATAAGCTAACAAATAAACCCCAGCTCAATATGAGTTGGGGTTTATTGCTATAGAGCTTCATGTTTAGTTGGATTACCAAATGACAATCTTGGTTCCATAAGGAATGTTGTCATAAACCCACTTAGCATTTTCTGTTGCAAGACGTACGCAACCGTGGGAACCGTTGTATCCAAGCCTACCATCACGGACGGTATAACCGTCGGAGTTATAGAGAATGGAGTGAATAAGATACTCACCAGAAATGGTCGTGTAATACCAGCATCTAAAGCCAGACCCAAAGTAAAGACCCTTGTTACCTACGGTAAATTGACCATGAGGAGTCCACATGCCTGGTGCTCCTGTAGTGCACTGCCATTCGTACCAAACAACCCAGTTGCCGTGCGAGCCCCTATATACAGCAAAGCGATTGCCGGTAGTATCAATCTGGATGAGCCAGTTAGTAGCACTGTAATAGTTCTGCGCATAACGATACATGTCGGGGTAGTAGCAAGGCTGCTCCTCCATGGCGCCATCAGCAGCTGACCAATACAGTTTTCCACCCCAGGATACATAACCAGTTTGCATGGAACCATTATTACTGAGATAGTAGTCCTTGCCGTTATCTTTAATCCATCCGGTTTTCATCTTGCCGTCAGAATCAAGGAAGTACCAACTGCCCTTTGAATTAATCCAACCAGTTTGTTTTTCTCCATTGGAACTAAAATAGTACCAAGTTCCATGAATATTAAGCCATCCATCTGCTGGTGCACCATTAGAAAGATAGTAAAAATCTTTACTATTTTCTTTTATCCATCCCGTCTTAATTTTATGGTCGGAGCCAACGTTTACAGTCAAGCCAGGAAGATGTACCGTTCCTGTTGGCTGTGAACCGTCATCTGTAGAGAAGACTCCTTCAGGAGAAATGAATCCAGTCAGTACTCCGTCTGGACCTGCCCAACGTTTTACACCATTTGAAAGAGTAACCCATTCATTTTTTGCTAGACCATAGCTTTTATCAAAGTAGTAATTCTTTCCATCAATTGAATGCTCTCCAACGTATGCGGCATGGTCAATTGAAGATGGATTGAAGTACCAGGTCTTATTGCCAGGAGTAGTAAACCATCCAGAGACAAGAGAGCCGTCAGATTGAGCCCAGGAAAAATTTCCGTCTGGTAGGGACACCCAATTACTTGAAGTCATACCAGCATTTTCATCAACGTAATATGAACCGCTAGGAAGTTGGAAAAGTCCAGTTTTCATGCGATGGATTGAGTCTTCTGGATCAAAGTAAAACCATTTACCATTTGGGAAATGTTTCCAACCTGAATAGAATGAGCCATAAGTATCTACCCAAGACCATGAACCATCATCATTGTGAATCCAACTATTTCTAAGGATTCCATAGTTTTCATCGAAATGATAATATGTGCCGTCAATTTCGACGTTGCCAATAAGCGCTGGATGCTGTGGAACAGATGGATCAAAGTACCAAGTTCTACCATTTGGTGTGTTAAACCAACCAGAGGCAAGAGCGCCATTTTTTTGAGCCCAAGCCCACTCACGAGTAGGTAGTTGAATCCAACTGTTAGAAATCATGCCTGCATATTCATCAATGTAATATGAGGTACCAGAAACCTGAATTGTTCCAATTAACATACGATGACGAGGTTCTTCTGGATCAAAATAGAACCACTTGCCGTTAGGCATATGCTTCCATCCAGAATAGTAAGTACCATCTTCAGTTGCCCATGACCAAGAACTTGCTGAACGATATACCCATCCATTTGTTACAAGTCCGTTTGTTGAATCAAAGTAGTAAAACTTACCATCAATTTCAACTTCACCGAAGATTGCCTTATGCTGCGGGTCAGTTGGATCAAAATACCAAGTTTTTCCATTAGGTGTTGTGTACAAACCCTTGACTGCATTACCAGCAGCGTCTACATAGTGCCAACCAGAATCATCTTTGATCCACTGGCTTGTGACAAGTGTTCCATCTTCTTTGTAATAGTGGAATTGGCCGTTTTCTTGTCTCCATCCAGAAGACTGAGGGGTTGGCGAAGTATTTTCTGTTGGAACAGCAGGTGTCTGGTCTGTTGTTGGAGTTGTTGTTGGCGCTGCAGGTGAGGTAGGCTGAGAGTTTTCAGGTGCTGTAGGAGAAGTATTTTCAGATGTTGCAGTAGTTTCAGTTGTTACAGCAGGAGCATTTACTGCGGATGTATCAGTAGTTTCTGCAAGAGCAGGAGCAGCGTGGAGTCCGCAAAGTAGAGCTGCACTCAACGAAGCAACCGCAATAAGCTTTTGTGTAGAAGGTCTGTAGGAAAAACGCATCTTCTTCTCCATTGTTTTAACTCCAATAAATCCAGGTAATAAAGAGCAGTTCAAACTGATTTAGCGCTTGTATTCAGTAAGTACACCGTCTGGTCCAGCCCAGCATCTTACGCCATCAGGACGAGTAATCCACTGATTGCGAGCAAGGCCATAACTTTCATCAAAGTAATAGTCTTTACCGTCAATAGTGTGTTCTCCAGTATAAGCAGGATGGCTTGGTTTTGCTGGGTCAAAATACCAAGTTTTTCCATTTGGTGTGGTGAACCAACCAGAAGCAAATGCGCCACTTGACTGTGCCCAAGCCCAACCGCCTTCTGGGAGCTGTACCCAACTGTTAGCGGTCATACCAGCGGATTCGTCAATATAATAAGTTCCGCTAGGAATTTGGATGACACCAACAAGCATACGGTGCTTGGAATCTTTGGTATCAAAGTAGAACCACTTGCCATTAGGCATATGCTTCCAACCTGAATATAAAGAGCCATCAGAGTTAGCCCAGGACCAAGAACCATCAGCTCTATGAACCCATCCATTTTTCAGAAGACCATAGCCTGAATCAAAATAATATGATTGACCGTTAATTTCAGCGTCTCCAATAAGTGCAGGATGCTGCGGATCTGATGGATCAAAATACCAAGTTTTGCCATTTGGCGTGGTGTACCAACCAGAAGCAAATGCACCACTTGACTGTGCCCAAGCCCAACCGCCATTAGGGAGCTGCACCCAATCGTTAGCGGTCATTCCATTATTTACGTCAACGTAATAAGTTCCGCTAGAAATAGTGAAGACACCTTTCTTAAGCAAAGGAAATTCTCCATTTTCATCAAAATAGAACCACTTACCATTTGGCATGTGTTTCCAGCCAGAATAAACAGAGCCAACTGTTTCAATCCAAGCCCATTCACCATCATCCTCAATCCAACCATGGGTAACAAGGCCATTACTGTGATCAAAGAAATAATATTTACCATCAATATCTATTCCGCCCATTACTACTGTATTGTAATGTTCTGGGTCGGCATACCAAGTTTTGCCATCTGGAGTTTTAAACCAGCCAGAGATAGCAGCGCCATCTGGACCAGCCCAATACCAAGCTTCTACACCATGGCCCAAATTTACCCAAGAATTTCGTAAAAGTCCTGTCGAAGTATCAAAGAAGTACAGCTTTCCATCGACCGGAACTGATTTAGCAATAACCGGAACACCCGAACCAATTTCACTAGTTAAATACCAGGTTTTACCATTAGGAGCAGTAAACCATCCTTCAGTAAAACGACCATCAGCGCCTGCCCAGCTCCAACCCTTATCTGTTTTAACCCAATTGTTTTTTATCAAGCCGTTATCTTTATCTACGTAGTAGTAAGTGTAGTGATAATTAGGAGTATTTTTATTTTCGAGAATATAAAATAAGCCATATCTAGCGTGCGGTAGCCATGTCTCTGGCTCAAAATACCAGGTTTTGCCATCAGGTGTAGTATAGAAACCAGATGCTGCTGCACCTGTTTCATCTACATAGTATTGATGACTGTCATAAGTAATCCACTGACTTTTTAGAATAGTTCCATCTTCAGTATAAAAATATACCTTTCCATCAACTTTTTTCCACTTTGGATAATAGGATTTAGAAGTTGATTCAGGAGCACTTACTGTGGAAGTATCAGTAGTCTCTGCAAGAGCAGGAGTAGCGTGGAGTCCGCAAAGTAGAGCTGCACTCAACGAAGCAACTGCAATGAGCTTTTGCATTGAAGGCCTGCTGGACAAACATGTCTTCTTTTTCATGGGCATATCCTTTTTTGAAGGGATAACTTTCTATATAAATAATAGTTTGATATGTCTGTTATTGTTCCCGTAAATTAATCCTATACAAATTCTCTATCTTCTATGAAAAAATGCTCAACTAATGAGATAAAAAACGTTTAATAGCAGATATATCCATAAATAAATGCTGGAAAACAGCTTGATTACCTGTGGCTCTTCCGGTAGATGGTGTGAAAATCTCCATGAGTGGTTTCTCGCCACATAAGTTGTTGATTAAGGTTATTATATTCCACGTGGCGAAACGTCACGGTATCGCGCTCCACAGGCGCAGTTTTGCCCTGCGGGGCTAAGAAAGAAAGGCACGAAATGGCTCAGGGTACTGTAAAGTGGTTTAATCCAGACAAGGGTTACGGCTTCATCTCTCGTGAGGATGGCGACGATCTGTTCGTACACTTCTCCGAGATTCAGATGGACGGTTTCAAGACTCTCGATGAGGGTCAGCCTGTCGAGTTTGAGATTACCACCGGCCAGAACGGTAAGCTCCAGGCTTCTAGCGTCCACAAGATCTAGTACTTGCGAACACTACCATCAAAAGGAGACCTTCGGGTCTCCTTTTTTGTTACATCGCTATTTTTACAGTTACAGTTACCAAGAGCTTTAATACCAATGCTTGATGGTAAGGTCGGCAAGTTCAGAGAGTTTCTCGATATCTTGATGCTCATCATCACAATTAACAGCACAGGTGATAAGGCCAACAGAATTTCCTGTCTGAAGAGCCAGTGGAATGTCTTCAAACAGTATTGTTTTCTCGGCTGGAGTATTAAGGCGTTTAAGCACCTCAAGATACAGATGAGGCTCATCTTTTGCAGATCCAACATCTGCTGCAAACACCTGAGTATCAAACAGAGTGGATAGATGTAAACGAGGTTCAAGGAGAGCAAGAAGCTCCGGCTCGTTGACAGTTGCCAATGCAGTAGGGATGTCTTTTTCTTGTAACTTGCCAATAAAATCAACAACACCAGGTCTAAGCTGCACGGAGTTTACAAAGAAGCTTTTACTAAGCTCTTTCCACTCGGCAACAATCTCTTCTGGATCCTCCTTTAGCCCATAGGTGGCAATTGCCCATTCGGCTCCCTTTTCAAATCCAAGAGGGGAGAGAATCTTACCAATTTCTGGAGTGTAAGGGATTCCTCGCGACTCAAAAAACTCCTGGTCAACAAGCTTCCAAATATGGTGCGTATGAGCAATAGTGCCATCAAAATCAAAGATTGCTGCTTCAAAATCTGTTGCAAGAATATCTTCAAGTGTCGAGAAAATCACAGAGTTCCAATCAAGTTGCGGTGAGCTTGTGTTTTTTATTGTTGACGTGCCAGTCTAGTGTAAACTTTTAACAAGTATGAAGAGGAGTAAACCAATACTTTTCGGAGGACCGCATGAAACGCAGCTTATTTAATACTCGCGGTAAATTGCTTGCTGTTTTGTTCTTTGTTGTCATGGCACTGTTTGCAACAACAGTTCAAAGCGCATATGCAACTACCTACACCACAATGGATGCCCAAGGAAACATTATCCAGAGTGAATCACTAAAAGATGCCGTAGCACTTGCTCGTGCAACTGGCAGACCTATTGCGCTTGACCCAGGTCACAGTGATGGCCTTGAAGGCAGAGATCCAGGTGCTACCTACTTTGGACTCAAAGAGGGAGATCTGGCTTGGGCAACTGCCATGTACGCCAAGAAGTATCTGGAAAAATGGGGTGTACAGGTTGTTGTTGTTCGTGGAGAACACGAGGATCCATCGATCAAGACGCGCGTACAGCGTGCTGTTGACGCAAACGCTTGTGCCATCATCTCGCTTCACTACAATGCCGGCCCTGCATCTGCAACGGGCTCAGAGGTACTTGTTCCTCATAAGGTAAGCTACAACTATGATCTTTATCTCTCCGGTCAAATTTTTGCCGGCAAGGTTAACTATTACCTCAGAAATAAAGTTGGTATTGTTACCCGCGGTGACGGCGCAACAGAACGTGGCTACAACGACCAATACGGAACAGACTATTACGAGAATGGCGATGAGTCCGATTATTACGGTATTGTCCGCTATGCTCGTCAAAAGGGAATTCTTGGCGTAATTATTGAGCATCAATTCATCTCTAATCCAGCACATGCTGCTGAGTTTAAAGACCTTGGCGATAATTCCAAGGTTGACTACATTGGCTGGGCAGATGCATGGGCAATTTGGGAAATGTACAGCTCTGATACCTGGTGGAGCATGAGTAGTGTTTCAGTAGCTCAAAAGGATAACGATGTCACTTTAAAACCAGTTCTTACTGGCGTAGTTACTGACGCAACATTTACTTATAGCTATGTTGGTCCAGACGGAACAAAGGTAACGGTTGCATCTAATACAACGGCAACTTCGTCTACCTTTACGCTTCCTGCTAGCGGCCGTTACACCCTGTATATCACAGCAAGATCTTCTGACGGTCAAGAAGTAACCCGACAGACAAACTATGACGCTAAGATTAAAGAATCCTATGGCTGGCGCAGAGCTGCTGAAGGATGGATGTATTCCGACGACAACGGTACTGCTTACGTAAGCAGATGGCTTAAAGACGATGACGGCTGGCATTATTTTGATGCTAGGGGAATTGCTGTTTCTGGCTGGTTTACTACGCCAAATGGTAAAGTTTGGTACTTTGACGCAGCTGCATCTCATAACGCTGCCGCTCTTGGTCAGAGGACCATTTCAGGTAAGTCTTATTACTTTGATGAAGTGAATGGCCTTGTAAAGAATAATTGGATTCACTGGCCTGACGATTCTTGGTCATGGGCAACAGAAGATGGTTCATTGCAAGCCGGTTGGAAACGTATGCCTAACGGCAAATGGTTCTACTTTGATAGTAATAACAACTATCGCGCTACCTTTGGTTTGATGTCCGATGGCTATCAGAAGTACTACATTGATGTTACTCATGGTCTTCTTTATGGCGGCTGGATTAGCCTTGCTGATGGTAATTGGGCATGGGCAAATTCAGATGGCTCTCTTTATGCTGGCTGGAAGTATATGCCTAACGGTAAGTGGTTCTACTTTGATGAGAATGCAACTTACCCACTTATGAAGACCGGCGTTTTTTCGACTTCTAGTGGCTCGTATTATGTCGACGTAAACAATGGCATGACCTCTAATGGTTGGATTGCGTTGCCTAACAATATTTGGGCTTGGGCTCAATCAAGCGGTGCTTTGGCATCTGGTTGGTTTAATACTCCAAATGGAAAGACCTGGTATTTTGATCCAACTACTACTGAGCACGGCGCCCTCTTTGGTCTGCAATCAATCAATGGTTCATATTATTACTTTGACGAGAATAATGGCCTGCTCCGTAACCAAGACATCACGCTTTCAGATGGTCGTGTTGTACACGCAGATACATATGGTGTTCTCAACATTAAGCCTACTGATACCAATAACGGTAGAGGTGGAAACGTTGACAGCGATAACGGTGGAGATAATAGAGACGCTAACAACA
>CAUORV010000008.1:0-22537 GCA_963507085.1 uncultured Atopobium sp. | reverse complement strand
TGTATTTGAAATACAGATTATTTGCACTATTAGGCGGGCTTTGAAGTGTGTCCGAAGCTGATTTCGAAAGCCCCTTCATGGACACCTTCATGGAGCCTGATTTTCTCGCCATGTCTGAGTAATTTGGGACGTAACTGCGCCCGCGCACCCAAGTGGTAAAAAATGCGTTTAGTTGGAGATTTCATTTTTCTGCATACAACGTTTCCGCAGATAAAAGTTTTTGAGGCGGTAAAAAATCGTCTTAGTTGGAGATAAAATCGCCAATTTTCAATTTTCATTTCCAACTAAACGGCTTTTTTACCTTTTTCGGCACATAATTTTGAGGTCAAAAATTACGTATACATCAGAATGAATATAACCACTCAAATATGCAGGAAACTGACTAGCGGCCCAAAAATCGCACACTATTCTTCTCAATCATGCGCGGCTCAAGGATTATCTGGATTGACGCACTGTCATCCTGCGCTTCGATGCCGTTATTTTTACCTGTCGCGGCTGCTTGCGTCACGTCTTCTTGCGTCGCAGCTTCTTGCGTCGTGGCTGCTTCCGCCGCAGCTCTCTGCACAACATCCGCTCCATGCTCACCCAGACGACGGAACATAATTGAAAGCGCGGCATCCGAAAGTTCATCAACATTTTGCTCAATCGAGGTCAACGCCGGCTCAAACAGTGCGTCTGAAATGCTGTTATCGTATCCGACAACAGAATAGTCGCGCGGAACATGCAAACCACGCTCATACAGATAGCGCAGCAAACCCAACGCAATATTGTCGGACGTCGCAACAACCGCGGTAGCATTCACGCGAATCAGCTGCTGAGCTGCAAGATACGCATCAGGAATGTAATAATCGCTGGTCAACACAAGCGACTGATCCAGCTCCAGGCCCTTCTCGCCAAGTGCGCGAACGTAGCCGTTGAGGCGCGCGCAGCCGGTGTTGGAGGCGGTGTTGACCATGCACGCGATCCGGCGGTGACCGTGGTCTAGCAGGTATTTTGTGGCCAGATAGCCGCCAAGCTCATTGTTGAACGTGACTTTGTCGCAGTCGAGCGCGTCGATGGTTCGGTCCACCATGACGTACGGCACGGGCAGCTGCTCCAGGTCGGCGATGAGCTGCTTCGAGGCTTCTACCTCGTCGGACGTGATGATAAAGATGCCGTCGGCGCCGCGATTAACCAGCAGTCGCACAAGGTCCGCATCGTTTGACGTGCTGTTATCCGAGTTGGTGATGAACAGCGCGTACCCGCGGCGGCGGCACTTCATCTCCAGCATTTTGGCAAACGACGAGAAAAACCGGCTCTCGATATTCGGCACGATTAGCCCCAACGTCTGCGTGTGTTGTGTGACCAGGCTTCTTGCAATCTGGTTGGGAATGTAGTGCTCGCGACGGGCAACGTCGAGGATGCGGCGGCGGTTCTCGTCGCTCACGCGCACCGGCCGGCCGTTCAGCACCAGCGAAACCGTGGCGGGCGACAGCCCCACCTCGCGCGCAATCGTTTTTAGGGTGACTTTTTCTGCCACGTTACCTCGCAACTTGCCCCGTTTATCGTTGTTGCTTAAGTATAATAGTCGAGAAACCCCTGCGGCTGGTCGTCCGCCAAAAGCCAGACGTTGTCTCCACACGACAACCGCACCTTGACCCCGATACCGCACGCAAGCTGCACCTGCGCCCCGGCGCTCGCACGACAACCGCATTCCGAGAGGACGCGCATGAACATTACTCCACAGGAAATCGCCGAAACCCTTGCCATGGTCAGTGAGCAGAACCTTGACCTGCGCACCATTACGATGGGCATCTCGCTCAATAGCTGCGCAGACGAGGACCTGGATCGCATGTGCCAGAAGGTCTACGACCGCATCACGCGCCAGGCCGAACACCTGGTGTCCGTGGCCGAGGACCTGGAGCGCGAGTACGGCATCCCCATTGCCAACAAGCGCGTTTCCGTCACGCCAATCGCGCAGATTGCGGCCTGTACCTCGGCGCAGGATCTGACGCCGCTGGCTCACACGCTTGATCGCGCGGCCGAGACGCTGGGCATCGACTTTTTGGGCGGCTTCTCGGCACTGGTCCACAAGGGCCTCGGCGACGCCGACCGCCGACTCATCGCATCCATCCCCGAGGCGCTGGCCACCACGTCGCGCGTCTGTTCCTCGGTAAACGTCGCGTCTACGCGCGCGGGCATCAACATGGACGCCGTCCTGCTCATGGCCCAGACCGTGCTCGAGGCCGCTCGTCGCACCACCGACATCCAGTGCTACGGTGCCGCTAAGCTGGTCGTTTTTGCCAACATGGTGGAGGACTCCCCCTTCATGGCCGGCGCGGTCCACGGCAGCGGAGAGGCAGACGCCGTCATTAACGTGGGCGTTTCCGGCCCTGGCGTCATGGCTGCGGCCCTCGCCGAGCTCCCCGACTCCGCAAATCTCATGGACGTTGCCGAGAAGATCAAGCAGACCGCATTCAAGATTACCCGCGCGGGCGAGCTGATGAGCCGCGAGGCTTCAAGGCGCCTGGGTGTCGAGAAGGGCATCGTAGACCTGAGTCTTGCGCCTACCCCTGCAGCTGGCGATTCCGTCGCTAAGATTCTGGAGCTCATCGGTGTTGGCGAATGCGGTGGCCCCGGGACCACCTGCGCGCTTGCCCTGCTCAACGATGCGGTAAAGAAGGGTGGCGTCATGGCGTCGTCAAGCGTCGGCGGCCTGTCCGGCGCATTCATCCCGGTCTCCGAGGATGCGGGTATGATTCGCGCAGCTCAAGACGGTGCGCTTTCTCTCGAGAAACTCGAGGCAATGACGTCAGTCTGCTCCGTTGGCCTGGACATGATTGCAATTCCTGGCGATTCCTCCGTGGAGACCATCGCGGGCATCATCGCAGATGAGATGGCCATTGGCGTCATCAACACCAAGACCACAGCGGTCCGCGTTATCCCAGCTATCGGCTATAACGAGGGAGACGTCCTGGAGTTTGGTGGCCTCTTTGGTTCCGCGCCCATTATGCCGCTCAACCAGTTTGCAGGCTCAGTGCTTGCCCACCGAGGCGGTCGCTTCCCCGCTCCACTCAATTCACTCAAGAACTAGTAAAGAGCCTCCACATCTGAACTGCCTCCCATTTCTTATGTCCAAGAAATGGAAGGTAGTTCATGTGCGGGTGATTATGATTCTGTAGCGTGTTAGCGGCGGCTTTTAGGCCTGGCGCACAAAATAGCGCAGCTTTGGTAGGTTCTGCTGAAGAATCGACATGTTCCTAATCAAGATAGCCAGGCAGCTAGGCGGTCGCACTACCTGATATGCATCTCTATGCATAAACTTCATCTAATATGCTTAAACATGAATAGCGTCATATAAAAGATTTAACTATAGGTAAATTCCGCTTCTAAGGAACACACCTATGTCAGATAATCTGCACAATTGCGGCCATATTACACATCAAATGAAGATAATCTGCACGTTTGAGGTATTTTCAGCGTCATGTATACGTCTTTTTGACAGATTATCTGACTTAGGTGTGTTTTGAACTGCCTCCTATTTCTCGTGTCCAAGAAATGGGAGGCAGTTCATTTGATGTGGGGGCTTTTTATGTCTTGCAGCAGCTTGACCGCGGGCGGACTGTGGCCTGACTGCGGGCTGACTGCGACCCAATTTCTGTTCAAGAAAATTGTCTCAAAAAGTGGACAAAAGTCCTTATTTTTATTTTTGCTAGCAGGTACAATTACTCAAACTTAAGCCGAAACTGTCCTGTAAAGAGGACTTACGAAACAAGAACAGCGAGGTCTCGTGTGAACGTCCTAACCTACCTTGATAGTCTTGATTCTGACGTTCGCAAGAAGATCATCAAATGGGCTTCTCGCGTTCCTGCTAATCGTCTTTCTCATTGTAGGCAGATTCGTCTTAATTCCGGACAGACCCTTGTCCACATGCTGGACCGCGTTGATAACGTGTACATTCTGTGCCGCGGTACCGTGCGCACTACGTCGCATAATTCCGCAGGTAGCACGTATGTTATTGACGAATATCGTGCGCCCGTTGCTTTTGGTGAGATGGAAGTTATCAGCGAGAGCCCGTTTTACCTGGGATCGCTCACCGCAACTTCCGGCTGCGAGTTTATTTCGGTTCCACGCGAGGACTACCTGCAGTGGATTCGTTCGGACCCCGAGGCACTTCTTACCCGCTCGCGCTGGATTATCAAGAACCTCACGCGTCAGTCTGGCTACGAGCGCAGCCTGCTGACCTGGAGCGGAACCAAGCGCCTGATGTACATGCTGAGCGAGCTGACGCGCGATCAGATTCACCGCGGCGTTGTTGAGTGGCCGTTTACGGTGCGTCTGACCAGGCAAGAGCTGGCAGACAAGATTGGTACCAGCACAAAGACTGTTGCCCGCGGCATCGACGAGCTTAAGGAGAGGGGCATGGTTTCTGTTCAGCACGGCAAGATTGTCATTACCGAGAGGCAGTTCCAGCGCCTCGACGACGCAATGAAACACGAGGGAGAAACCCACCTTCTGGACTAACCTCTGTACCTGGAGCAATGCTTGGGCAAGACCGTTCTTCTCGCCCCGAGCGCCCCACCTGGCATGACGCGCTTCTCGCGCCACGCCGCATCTGGAACGACCGACGTACCCGTCGTAATCAAAACCCTGTTTTTGCAGGATAAACGTAAGGAGCACTAATGAGCGAGTTCATGGACATCATTACTTCCGACAACCTCTCGTACAAGCAGAAGGTTCTGCACCTGGCTCAGGCTGCCGAGAACTCCGAGCATCCTATCAAGACCACCGCTGAGTTTGACCGTCTTTTTGCAGCTCACGCGCTTGACGACATGTGTGAGGGCAACGCTCCTTACCGTCCTCGCTACATCTGCCCTGACTACCAGGTATTTGCTCAGAACGGTTCCGAGTTTTTGCGCTTTGACAAGCCAGAGACCCTTGATGACCTGCTCTGGGGCCTCACTGCTCTCTACGACAACGTTCCTTCCGTAACCAGCCGCCCTGTCTACGTTGGCCAGCTGGACAAGATTATTGACCCATTCCTGGAGGGCATGACCGACGCAGAGATTAAGCCTCGTCTGCGCCGCTTCCTGAACCACATTGACCGCACCGTTGCTAGCGGTTACTGCCACGCAAACATTGGCCCAGAGGATACTCGCGCAGGTAGGCTGCTGCTTGAGGTTGACCGCGAGCTCATGAACGCCGTTCCAAACTTCACCCTCAAGTACGACCCAGAGGTCACATCCGACGAGTTCATGCGCCTGGCAGTCAAGACCACCATGGTCTGCTCCAACCCTGCTTTTGCTAACCATCGCATCCACAAAGAGACTTACCCCGGCGAGTACACCGTTGTAAGCTGCTACAACGTCCTTCCTATGGGCGGCGGCGCTTACACCTTGAGCCGCGTTCTTCTCCCTGGCCTGGCAAAGCTTGCAACCAACGTTGACGACTTCATGAACAACCTGCTGCCAACCGCAACTGGCGAGGTCCTGAACTTCATGAACGAGCGCGTCCGCTTTATGGTTGAGGATTCCAACTTCTTTGAGACCAGCTTCCTGGCTCAGGAAGGTCTCATTTCTCGCGAGCGCTTCTGCGGCATGTTTGGAGTTGCTGGCATGAGCGAGTGCGTCGCTGAGCTGCTGCATCTTGACAGCAGCCGCACCTACGGCAAGGATGACGAGGCTAACGAGCTAGCCGACAAGATCATGGTCAAGATTGCCGACCAGGTCAACAGCTTTGACGCCGTCTACTCCGAGGTCTTTGGCGGCCGCTTCACCCTGCACGCACAGGCTGGCTTCTCCGACCAGCAGGGCGTTACCCCAGGTGTCCGCATCAAGGTTGGTGACGAGCCTGCAAATCTCTACGACCACATTCGCCACAGCGCTCGCATGCACCGCTTCTTCAACAGTGGCGTCTCCGACATCTTCCCAGCTGAGCCAACTGCTGAGCGCAACCCAGACGCTGTCGTTGACGTGGTCAAGGCCGCATTCTCCATCGACGACAAGTACCTCTCGTTCTACAGCTCCGAGGGTGACCTGGTCCGCATTACCGGCTTCTTAGCAAAGCGTTCCGAGATGAAGAAGTTCCAGTCCGGCGACGTTGTCCTTCAGGACACCGCTCACGATGGCCTGGGCAACTTCACCGCTAACCACCTTGGCGAGCGCAAGGTTCGCATGAGCGACTAGCGAGAAGAGCTGCGCAATCGTGACCTTCACTGCAACAGAAACAACTTTGGGAGCATCGCGCGCCGAAGCATCGCGTCCCGCAACCGCAAGCGTCCCAGCAACCAATTCAGGAGCAGCACATCCAACCGGGTGTGTTGCTCCTGTCAACAAGATCATTCCCTTCTCGCTGGTAGATGGCCCAGGAAGCCGAACCGCCGTCTTCCTCCAAGGCTGCAACATTCGCTGCGCCTACTGCCACAACCCCGAGACCCAGGTAGAGTGCATCTCCTGCCAGGCGTGCGTCAAACCATGCCCAGCTCACGCCCTGTCTGTGGCTGACGGAAAAGTTGTGTGGGACAACTCCATTTGCATCAACTGCGACAACTGCATCAAGGTGTGCCAGCACAAATCCACTCCGAAGATTGAGCTGCTCAGCGCTCGAGAAGTGGCTGACCGCTGCATTTCCAACATGCCGTTCATCCGCGGAATCACCACGTCAGGCGGCGAATGCATGCTCCGCCCCGACTTCCTCTACGAGCTCTTCACCTACTGCAATGCAGCCGGCCTGAGCTGCCTCATCGACTCAAACGGCACCATCGACTTCACCGAGTACCGTGACCTGCTGGCCCTCTCAGCCGGCGTCATGCTTGACGTTAAAGCCTGGGACGATCAGTGGTTTGAGCATCTGACCGGCGAGAATGGCGTCACAGTCCGCAAAAACCTTGCGTTTTTGGCCGAGCAAAACAAGCTTGAAGAGGTTCGCGTTATCGTGACCGAAGGCTGGAACGACGCCGAAGCCGCAGTTGACGGCATTGCTTCAACACTTGGCGAGAAGGTCGGGCAGACGCGAATTCGCCTCATGAAGTTCAGGCGCTTTGGCGTGCGCGGACCTATGGAGAACTCCCTTTCTCCAAGCGACAAGCGCATGCAAGCGATTGAGTCGCAGGCCCGCAACCTGGGCTTTGGCGAGGTTGTCGTCAGCTAGTTGCCACGGCGGGTGCGCGATGCCAACCGCGGCAGACGCGGCGTGAACCGCGATACCAGCAGCGCACGGCTCGCCCAGCACGAACCGCAGATCCGACGGGTTTCTCGCCGCGATTGTTGCTGCAGCCTACACGGGTTTCTCGCCAGCTTTTGTGCCCTTTTCACTGCAACAAAGAACGACCCCGCAGCACATGCTACGAGGTCGTCTTCATTTACCTATCAGTGAGGTGTCGGTACGGAAAACTCCAGCTCAGCGAGCTACTCGGTGACGATAGCGATTCCACTGGAGCAGCCCAGACGATCAGCGCCAGCCGCAACCATTGCCTCAGCGTCAGCCTTATTGTGGATGCCGCCAGCAGCCTTAACCTTGCAAGTGTTGCCGACAGTCTGCTTCATCAGAGCGACGTCATGAACAGTTGCGCCGCCGGTGCTGAAGCCGGTGCTTGTCTTGACGAACGCGGCTCCAGCAGCCATGCAATCCTTGCAAGCACGAACAATCTGCTCGTCATCAAGCAGGCAGCACTCCAGGATTACCTTAACGGGCACGGTGCCAGCGGCCTCAACGACAGCCTTGATATCAGCGATAACGTAGTCGTCGTCACCCGCGACCAGGTGGCCGCCATTGATGACCATGTCAATCTCAGTGGTGCCGTCGGCAACGCTCTGCTTGGCCTCGGCGACCTTAGCTGCAGTTGAAGCGGCGCCCAGAGGGAAACCGATGCAGGAAGTAATGCCAACCCCAGAGCCCTCGAGCTCGGCGTAAGCCAGGGAAACCCAGCAAGAATTGATGGCGACAGTTGCAAACTTGTACTGCTTTGCCTCGGCGCAAAGTTTCTTGATGTCCTCAGCGGTTGCGTTTTGCTTCAAATTTGTATGGTCGATAAGTCCGTTGACTTCCACGATTTTCTCCTTCTGGCTGTGCGATTATGAGCGGTTTATACCCCTCTATTGTACGGCAAGCACACCGTAAAGGACGCGGCTACCTGGTTTTGCTATCCAGCTGAACAGACTGGCTTAGCTGTCTGGCATAACTACCTGGCTTAACTACCTGGCTTTGAATAGCCGCATCCACAACGCTCGTTGACGATCTTCAAGATCAGAAATAGTTGTGTCACGTGCGGCTATTCCTGTAGACTCTCGAATCTGACGAACCAAACCTTGAACACTTGAGAAACTTTTTAACATCTCTCCAGAAACCGAAAAATGTGGACATTGCACGCCCGTTACCAGCTCGTTTTCTCTGTCCAAATCTCGCATGACTCTTTGGCCGCCAGCGTGCGTTACCGCTGGATCATAATCTAGCAGCACTGTCGCTTGCTTCTTTCTTTTGTCCTTGAGCTGAATGGTTAAGTCAGGAATTCGAGTGATTTTCTCGCCATATCGATTTTCCAGCTCGATTGGCCTATTGAGCTCGACAGTACCCAAGTTAAAGCCACCAAGGTTATACGGGAGGCACAATAGCAGCGCAAGCGAAGCTTCTCGGGGCGACCGAGCTTTCTCTACGATGTGCTGAAGCGCTCGTTTAGCTGGGATGATGCCACGCTTTCTTCCTTGCGTGGAAAGAAACTTTGCGATTGCAGCACGATTTGTCAGAGGGCCATTTTGGCGTTGCGAAACTCCACCATGGCCATCCTGATTCAAAAAATAATCGGAACACAAGGCACTACCTGCAAGGATTGTTCCAATAAAATCAAGCTTTGAAGCAATCTGCAAATAAGTGAATTCTGGAGAAGTAATAAATCCTTTTAAGTCAGCACCTATGGGCAGGAGCGACGATGGCGAAACCTTTGAATTACAGATGTGAAGCGCGACGTTTTCTCTTGTAGACGCAGAATTCAGATCACGAATTAGCAGGTCAACCTTACTATTAAGCTCCTGATGGAGACGCACGCCTTGTATTTCTGGCAGATGTCCATAGTAGACGGCAAGCTCTCGTTCCATAGCTGCACCAGGTGTAGACTCGGGAACAAGTGGCGCCCTGACCATAGCATTTGCTGCCGACGACGAACCAAATGGCCTAGAGGAACTCATCAATAAATTAAACGCTGAAAAGTACGAAAGACAGTAATCCATAGCACTCCTTCGCGAAAAAAGTATGAATTCCATACCCGGAAATGGCGCAAGTAATCTGACCGATTTGAAATCACACAGAAAATCTGTGCAAGATTTGTTGTTCTAGCATCCTCCCGGAGGCTTGCCGTGCAATTTCACTGGTCGACTTTCAAAATTCTGCATAATTACACTATTAAATTCATTTCTATGAATACGTAATTTTTGCCCTCAAAATTATGTGCCGAAAAAGGTAAAAAACCCGTTTAGTTGGGGATGAAAATTTAAAATTGGCCGATTTAACCCCAACTAAGACGATTTTTTACCGCGCCAAAAACTTTTATCTGGGCAAACGTTGTATGCAGAAAAATGAAATCTCCAACTAAACAGCTTTTTTACCACTTGAGAATATATTTTGACTCAACCAGTGTTGATTGCACAGACTGCGCAGGCAAACGTCAAACTAAGTATCCACCTTGCTCTACTTTACCAGCAAAAAAGAAGGCTGTGCGAAGCACAGCCTTCTTTGCACTTGTAATCTATACGCCAAAACTAACGGCGAGCCTTTACAGAGTACGCAAGACCGGAAGCAATAATACCTGCAGCAGCAAGTGCGCTTGCAATGGACATTGCATCGCTAGTATCTGGCAGGTTAGACCTCTTCTTCTTAGGAGTCTTAGGCTTTGGTTCTGGATTAGGATCCGGCGTTGGGGTTGGTGTAGGAGTTATTGGCTTATCAGCTGTAGCAACTTCCACAGGAACAATGGTCTGATCCGCTGCATTAAATGTGGCAGGAGCCACGGTAAATGGAATCTGATTTGCATTGAGTTCATATCCCTCTGGAGATGCAGTCTCAACCAGGTAATAATTGCCAGGCGTCAGATAGAACTTATCTCCATCCTGATAGATACCCTTAGTCAGCAAATCTGCAGTTGCCGCTGTGTTCTGAACCAGTGTAGTCAGCTCAGCCTTTGTAAGAACATCTCCGGATGTAAAGGTACCGTCTGCACCAGTAGTAAGCCCCTCTTTAACCAATGTGCCATCAGCCTTGTATAGGCTATAGGTTGCACCAGCAACAGGCTTGGAAGCATCATCAGAGTCAGTTTTCACAAGCTTCAAAGGAGAAGGAACTGCACGATACGTGAGGTAATACTGCCTGGTACGGTTTACAGAACCGTCTGCATTGAAACCAGGAGCCAAAACCGAATTATCGCGAGGGCCAGAGTTATACGTACCAATTACAAGAGATGTTCCCTCTGGGACGTCGATATCGTTTGCAATATAGACGTAAGAATCACCAGGCCCCGCAGCCTTAATCTCGTCAACCGACTTACGAACAGTGGCCAGCAACAGATTGGTTGAAGGATCAGTCTCAAACTTATTACCGCCGGCAACAGAGTCATCTGCAGTAACGCCAGCATACTCAGGCATGTACACAACATGACCCTTTGTGTTGTAACGCGCAGACACCTGACGATCTTCAAATGCTGCGGAGGTTGTATATGTAGCAGCAAGATCATCAAGACCAAGAACACTCACTGCACCGTTACCATAAATAGGAAGGCCAGCATTTCTTTGCGCAATAGGATCACTTAGACCAAGGCCATTAAGCTGCCTGTATGCAAGATCGTCGACATAGTGATACACAGCCGTTGCTGTATCAATGACTCGCGCAGGATAGCGCTTGGTGTATGCGTGAGTGCCTCCCCAAGATTTCTTAATGCCACCCTGAATTCCCAGTTGATAAGACCTATCAGAAATGTTTAGTGGTGCGGAGAACTCAATGTACTGACGAGCTGTGACTGGTGCAGTAAATACAGCAGCAGGCTCTTCATATGAAGTGCCACCCATAATAGACTGACCATTGACCTTGACGGTAAACATCAAATTAGTCTTTGGACCACCACCCGAAAGAGCACCTGTTGCATCCATTGGCTTGTACGTATCAACGGCAGCATGAGCCGAAACGGCTATCTTACGCAGGCCATAACCATTTGGATCATTGTGTGGGAAGTTGAGCAGGTTATCCGTATCGCCGAGAAGGACGTAGTAAGCGCGAATTTCTCCGCCTTCAGCAATCATCTGCGCAACAGAATATTTAGTTGGATCCATGTCCAGCTTGAGCGCAGTTCCATCAGGCTTTACCCAGTAATAACGCGCGATGACACCTGTACGGTCCTCTCGCGGTTTAGCAGCCTGAGCAGTAATCTCTGCCTGAATTTCAGCATCTGAAATAAAGTCAGGGAATGGATTTGCCACGGTCTGCGTACCGTCAAGCGGAGCACCGTCCACATCTTCGGAATAAACTGTTGGTTCGGCAGCAAATGCTGTGTGTGGCAGAGCAAACGCCAAAATTGTACCCACAAATAGCATAAGAATTGCTAAAACCGTAAAGCGAGAAAACCTAGCGCTTCTAACGCTTCTAACAGAAGTGTCGTTCATACATCCTTCTTTCAGCGTGAAGGGTGAATATTTATGTATATACCATAGCTCATTTATTGCCATTTATGCAGATGAGACCAAAACAGATGATATTTTTGTTCATTAAATCGCTAGAGGAACACATTCAAGCGGCCTAGACTACTGGTCTAGGCCGCTTGTTAAGTCCGCTTGTTAAGACTACATTAGACCGCTGGCTTAAGTGGCGGTTTGCTGGTCCGTATTACTTACATCTACTTATCAGGAGTAAGGTGCCAAATCTCATTGTTATATTCGGCAATAGTTCTATCAGATGAGAACGTTCCTGCCATAGCAATATTTACAAGAGACTTCTGGAGCCACGCTCTCCTATCCTCATAATCATCGAACACGTGCTCTTTTGTTGAAATGTATGCTTCCAAATCAAGCAGTGTCATAAACCAGTCTTTTGAGCACAAGTTTTTATGAAGACGCTCCAGGCGCTCCTCATTTCCAAGAGAAATAAACTCTGGGCTAATTAAGAAATCAACGAGTGGTTTAATCTGGGGCTTCTTATAAAACTCTTTTGCTTTGTAACCTTTGTGCTCATAAAGGCTTACAACCTCATCACTTGAAGCACCAAACGTGTAGATATTCTCCTTGCCTACCAAGTCGGCAATTTCTACATTTGCACCATCAACTGTGCAAACGGTAACAGCGCCGTTAAGCATGAACTTCATGTTGGAAGTTCCAGAAGCCTCCTTGGAAGCCAGTGAAATCTGCTCAGAGATATCTGCTGCTGGAATAACATGCTCAGCGGCAGTAACGTTGTAATTCTCGATCATTATCACCTGAAGATATGGTGAAACATCTGCATCGTTTGCAATCAAAGACGAGAGAACAAGAATTGCATGAATGATATCTTGAGCAGCCACGTATGCTGGTGCAGCCTTACCGCCAAAAATGACAGTAATAGGATGCTTTGGAAGGTGTCCAGACTTAATATCAAAATATTTCCAAATCAAATAAAGCAATAGCATTTGCTGACGCTTATATTCGTGGAAACGCTTCACCTGGACATCAATAATGGAGTCGGCATTAACTTTTGTATCTTGATTGTCCAGCAAAAATTTGACCATTCGATCTTTTGCTGCTTGCTTTATTTCCTGCAGCTGATTGAGGACTTCTTCGTTATCGCGATACTCTAAAAGCCCCTCGAGATGAGCGGTTGTTCTCCAGCCATTCCCTAATAACGCATCAAGATACTCGGCAAGCTCGGGATTACAACCCATGAGCCAGCGACGGAAAGTAATTCCATTAGTTTTGTTAGAGAATTTCTCTGGGTACAAATCAAAGAATGGCTTGAGCTCTGTCTCTTCCAAAATCTTAGTATGAAGCGCTGCAACGCCATTGATACTAAAGCCGTAATGAATGGCAAGGTTAGCCATGTGAACTTTCTTATCAATGATGACTTGTACACTTGGATCTGCAACGGTACTACGGATGTGTTCGTCAAGTTTTTTGATAATCGAAGCAATCTTTGGAGAAACTTCCTCGATAAATTTAAGAGGCCATTTCTCAAGAGCTTCTGCCAAAATCGTATGATTTGTGTATGCAACTAGTGAAGAAACAATGGTTACAGACTCTTCAAACGAAATATCGTATTTCTCAGTCAAGATACGAATAAGCTCTGGAATTACCATTGTGGGGTGCGTGTCGTTAATCTGGATCACAACATAGTCAGCGAGGTCATGAACATTACTGCCGCGCTCAACCGCCTCTTTAACAATCAGCTGTGCAGCATTTGAAACCATAAAATATTGCTGATACACACGAAGAAGCTGACCGTCTTCGTCCGAATCGTCGGGATACAAAAAGAGCGTTAGATTCTTTTTTAAAGCAGTCTTATCAAAATCAATAGCGTCATCAGAAACTAATGATTCGTCGATACTTTGCAGGTCAAACAAACGAAGTCTGTTTTTCTTTGTTCGGCCATATCCCAAAACATCAATTGAATAGAGCTCAGACGTCACCGAGAAATCTCTAAATTCTACGGTAAATGATGTCTTCTCGTCTTCAAGCCACCTATCATCAGCAAGCCAAGCATCTGGAACGGCAGTTTGTTGTCTATCTAAAAACTGCTGATGAAAGAGACCAAAATGATACTTAAGGCCTACACCATCGCCTGGCAGACCAAGTGTTGACATAGAGTCGATAAAGCATGCTGCCAAACGACCAAGACCACCGTTACCAAGTGAAGGCTCAACTTCAATCTCTTCGATGTCTTCGAGCGAATGGCCTGCTTTAGAAAGCTGCGATTTTACTTCGTTATAAATTCCCAGATTGATGAGGTTATTTGAAAGCAGCTTGCCAATCAGAAACTCTGCGGAGATGTAATAGAGCCTCTTCTTACCATTATTTAACGGAAGAGCTTCCGACTTACTCTTAACCACTTGAAGCAGTAATTCAAAAACCTGCCTGTCAGTAATTTCAGTCAGAGGTTGGTTAAATTGTTGAAGAGATAAAGTATCTAAGTTCATTACTTCTCCTCTTTGTACACTCTGAAGTACATCTCAGTAATAGTTCTTAAGAAATCTTCTGTATGACGCGTAATGGCTCCTTGCTTCATACGCCAACACCAGTTACCTCCAACAGTGGCTGGAACATTCATGCGTGCAGAATCATCTAAGCCGAGAAGATCTTGCATGGTGTGAATACACGTGTCACTCACAGAAGCTGCAATTCCACGTGAAAGCGCCTCACCAATTGGCTCATCTTTTGAGCGATGAAGGTAAATATCTGCCTGTTCACGCTCTCTATCAGTAGCCTGAGTCTCATACCAACCACGAGCAGTTGGATTATCATGCGTTCCCACATAAGCAATGGTATTTGCAGTGTAATTGTGAGGAAGATCTCTTGAATCATGCTTTCCATCAAATCCGTACTGCAAGATTTTCATTCCTGGGAAACCAGTTTTATCTCGCATGGCGATAAGCTCTGGTGTAATTAAGCCAAGGTCCTCTGCAATGATTGGAAGCTTTCCAAGCTGCTTCTCTAGCTCATTAAACAGTTCCAAATCCGGACCCTTTGTCCATTTACCTTCTGTAGCATTTGCAGCTCCGTAAGGAATCTCCCAATAGGCTTCAAAACCTCTAAAATGATCAATTCTAAGCACATCAAACATCTCAAGGTTTGTCTGTACACGCCAAACCCACCATGAATAGTGCGATTTCTTCATATACTCCCAGTTATAAATGGGATTTCCCCAATATTGACCGGTGGAAGAAAATTGATCAGCAGGAGTGCCCGCAACCGTAATAGGCCGTCCTGTTTCATCCGTTTTAAACAGTTCTGGCTGTGCCCACATCTCAACAGAATCGCGCGAGACATAAATGGGAAGATCACCAATTATAAGTACTCCCCTTTTATTGGCATAAGTCTTAACCTTTGCCCATTGAGTAAAGAAGAAATACTGAGTCATCTTGTGATACAAAACTGACTTTTGCAGTTTCTTAATCTCTTGTACAGTTGTTTCATTTCTTTGCTGGTATTGTTTTGGCCACTCCCAGTAGGCTTTATGACCAAACTCTTCCTTCAAAGACATGAACTCCGCGTAAGGATCAAGCCACTCTGCCTGATCGTGGCAGAACTTCTCAAAATCAGCAGGTACATCTTGCACAAACCTATCAAAAGCACGATTAAGCAAGTGACGATGATTTACAAAAAGCGCACCATAATCAATGCAAGTTTTACTAATTCCAAAAGAAACATCTTCAAAGTCATCTGACTTCAAATATCCAAGTTTTTCAAGATCTTTTAGATCAATATAGTAAGGACTTCCTGCTGCTGCAGAAAACGACTGGTAAGGAGAGTCACCATAACTTGTAGTAGTAAGAGGTAAGACCTGCCAATACCTTTGTTTAGTTCTGACGAGAAAATCGATAAAATCGTAGGCTTCTTTGCCAAACGTGCCAATCCCATATGAATTTGGAAGAGAAGAAACGGCCAAAAGTACTCCGCTTGCTCGTCCCATAGTTGCCTCTTTCGCAAAAAGAGTACTGGCTTATCTCTTTCAAGATAAGCCAGTACAAAGCTTTAATACTTAACTAGATTATCTTGCGTGTTCTTATCAAAGAGATGAACGGCGTTATCTTCAAATTTAAACCATACCTGGTCGCCAATATTGAGGTTTCGTTTTGCAAGCTCAGTTGCAGGAACGATAAGAACAAAGTTGCCGTCATCAGTATGAACATGAAGGTGAACTGTGGAACCCATAAGCTCGCTTACTTCAAGATTGCCCTTGAAGGCGCCAATTTCATTTGGCTCAGTCAGATAAATCTGCTCTGGTCTAATGCCAACAATAACATCTGTTGCAGGGGCAGCTACCCAAGACTGTGCTAACAGATTGGCCATCTCAGGAGAAATATCAAATGACATGTTTTCTGTCTCTACATGGAACTCGTTGTCCACGCGGATAAGATGTGCGTCAAAGAAATTCATTTGCGGCATGCCAATAAAACCAGCAACAAAGAGGTTTGCAGGCCTATTAAACACTTCTTGAGGAGTTCCAATTTGCTGAACAAAGCCATCTTTCATAATGACAATACGATCACCCAAGGTCATAGCCTCTGTTTGGTCGTGTGTAACATAGACAAAAGTTCCATTGACCTTTTGACGAAGCTTGATGATTTCTGTACGCATCTGATTTCTTAGCTTTGCATCAAGGTTTGAGAGCGGCTCATCCATCAAAAAGACTTTTGGATCACGGACAATCGCGCGACCAATTGCAACACGCTGACGCTGACCACCAGAAAGCGCCTTTGGCTTACGATCAAGATATGGCGTAATGCCCAGTGTTTCTGCAGCTGCACGGACCTTCTCGTCAATGACTTGAGGATCAACCTTTTTAAGCTTAAGGGTAAATGCCATGTTGTCATAAACGGTCATATTTGGATACAGCGCATAGCTTTGGAAGACCATTGCGATGTCTCGATCTTTTGGTGCAACATCATTAACAAGCTTTCCATCGATATAAAGCTCGCCAGCAGAAATATCTTCTAGGCCTGCAATCATGCGAAGCGTAGTAGATTTGCCGCAGCCCGAAGGACCAACAAGCACCACAAACTCGTGCTCCTTGATAGTGAGATTGAAGTCTTGAACAGCGACAACACCTTCTTCAGTCACCTCAAGGTTGCTCTTTTTCTGCTCAGTTTTCTTACCAAAGAGAGACTTGCTCTTCTTCTCATTTGGGTAAATCTTTTTTATATTCTTTAAAACGATTTCTGCCATGATAAAACCTTTCAGAAATGCCTATAGCTTGCTGCAATACATTGAGATTTAGCCTTTTACCGCGCCAGAAATGACACCATTGATGATGTAGCGCTGGCACAGCAAATACATAATGACAATTGGGATAATAACCATCATGATGCAGGCAAACATTGGACCCATCTCAACTTTTCCATATCCACCTCTAAAGTACTGAATCAAAATTGGAATAGTTTGGTATTTAGTCCTATCCAGTACGAGGTATGGAAGCAAATAGTCATTCCAGACCCACATGGTTTCGAGAATACCAACAGAAATATACGTTGGCTTCATAATAGGTAAAACAACATGGAAGAATGTCTGAAGTGGGTTGCAACCATCAATAGTTGCAGCTTCCTCAATCTCAAGAGGAATGGTCTTAACAAATCCAGCAAACATGAATACTGCTAATCCAGCGCCAAAGCCCAAGTAAATGAAGCAAATATTGAAAGGAGTATTAAATCCAAGCGTGTTTGCCATATTGGACAGCGTGAACATAAGCATCTGGAAAGGCACTACCATCGAGAAGACAAACAGGTAGTACAAAATGTTGCTAATGCGATTTTTTACACGAACAATAAACCATGCACACATTGAGCAGCAAACCAAGATCAGTGCTACAGATGTGATGGTAATTACTAGAGAATATCCAAAGGCTGCTAAGAAACCTTGCTTCTCTAAAGCGGCAATGTAGTTAGCAAAGCCTGCAGAGTTCTCTGATGTAACAAAATCAAACGCCGTGGATGTAGTAATAGTTGTTTCTTCTTTGAATGAATTCATCAAGATCATAACCATTGGATAAATCCATGCAAGAGAAAGAATGGTAAAGAATACAGCAAGAATTTTATTAATGATTTTATCGCGCTTCATTATTGCTGCACCTCCCTTGACCTGGTGGCTCGTAGCTGAATCATAACAATACAAATAACTAGAATGCAGAAAATAACAGCTTTAGCCTGGCCGATACCCATCCACTTTGCTCCCTGTCGAGCGTAGAAGGTATTGTAGATATTAAGAGCAAGCATTTCGGTTGCGTGCTTAGGCTCACCTGCAGTAAGTGCTAAGTTCTGATCAAATAATTTAAAGCCATTTGTTACCGTCAAGAAAAGACAAATAGTAATGGTAGACATAAGGTTTGGAATTTTTACCTTCCAAAGTGTCTGCCAAGCATTTGCTCCATCGACTCGTGCTGCTTCAAGATAATCACTTGGAATAGATTGCAGGCCAGCAATATAAATAATCATCATGTAGCCAACTTGCTGCCATAAGGTAAGAATAATCATTCCCCAGAATCCAGCAGTGCTATTAAGCGCAAGAAGCTGCTCGCCCACAATAGAAAGCGCGCAGTTAATCAAAATATTCCAGATGTATCCCAGAACAATGCCGCCAATAAGATTAGGCATAAAAAAGACAGTTCTAAATGAATTGGTACCCTTAAGGTCTTTTCTAGTCAAGGCAAGCGCAATTGCAAGCGCTAATACATTAATAAGAACTGTTGAGACTAATGCAAATAATGCGGTATACCAAAAAGCATTAGCAAACTGTGGGTCAGAGAAAGCTGCTACATAGTTATCTAGACCAACTGGTTTAGCATCGCTAATGGTAATAAATTTACAAAACGAAAGATAAAATCCCTGCACAAACGGAATCATAAAGCCAAACAAAAAAGATAGCGCAGTAGGCAGAACAAATAATGGCCACCACCGCTTCAACATCTTAGCCATAGAGATACCCTCCAATAACAAGAGACGAGAAGAGAGATCTCTCTTCTCGTCTCTCACCAATCAAAGCATTACTAGAAGGACTACTATGCGTTAGCCTCTTTTTCAGTCTTCCAACCGTCAACAAATGCAGACTTAACAGCATCCCAGTCCTCTGTTCCTGCTGCATAGCCCTTAAGTGCACTGGAGAGATTGTTCTTCCACTCCTGAGAAGGAATGTAAATGAAGTCCCAAGCCACGGACTCATTACCCTTCTTTGCATACTCAGCTGCAATGTTTGCAAGAGCATTCTTAGTTGCCTTTGCGTTCTTGAATGGAATGGTGAAGCCCATCTCCTCAGCAATTGCAGTGGTAGCTGTATCAGAAGTTACGCACCAATAGATAAAGTCAAGCGTTGCCTTCTGGGAAGCGTCGTCTGCCTTGGAGCTTACGCACCAATAGTTCTCGCCGCCGGAGCACATACCCTGCTTCTCTTCACCCTTAACACCAATATAAATTGGAATCATACCAAGAGCATCGTCACCAAGCTTCTTGATGTCATTGTATGCCCAGGTACCGTTCTGGTAGAAGACTGCGTCGCCGTTAACAAACTCTGCCACAGCGTCATCACCAGTCTTGCCAGAAAGCTCTGTTGGGCTGCATGTAGCATTGTTGATATAGAGATCAAAAATCTGCTTATAGTTAGGGAGATACGTTCCCTTAATTTCTTTAGCCTCAGGATTACCAGTATCCTTGAACTCATAGTACAGAGGAAGATTTGCAAGGTGTGTGGTAAAACGCCAGTCAGAACTGGAATCAAGGCCAGCACTGGTAAATGCGCCCTTTACGCCAAGCTCTGCTTTGCGAGCCTGAATATCCTCAACGACCTTCTTCAGTGAGGCAAAGTCCTTGATGTCGTCTCCCTTATAGCCAGCCTTCTCAAGCAGCTTCTTGTTGTAGATAATGCCGTAGTCTTCCTCTACATAGTCAACACCGTAGACAACGCCATCCTCCTGAAGTTTAAGAGCGTCATTGGTGAGCTCATCCAGAATCTTGGCACCCTTTAGGTCAATACAGTAATCCTTTACACCAATAAGACCAGAAGGACCATTTGTCTGGAACAATGTTGGAGCTACAGAAGCGTCCTTGTTAATCTCAGACTGGAATGTCTGTGCATAGGTATCAGAAGCAGCAGTTACTACCTTTACAGGAACCTTTGTTTCCTCAGTATACTTAGCTGCAAGATCTTTCCACTGCTGATCAGCCTCAGGCTTGAAGTTCAGGAAATAAACTGAACCGTTTGCAGAATCAGATCCTCCCTGCTTTTTGTCGTTATTTCCTCCACAAGCAACAAGACCCAGTGAGCAAAGAGCTGATGCACTTAAGGTGACAAACTGCCTACGATTGATACCGGACATAAGACTCCTCCTTAGAGAGTGCTCCTAACCCTTTGCTAGGTTGCATCTCTTCTCATGATTTTCATAAGCTATGCTTTGATACACGTTCAAAACAATTTTGCTTATGTCTACAAAATAAAAGTATATTAGTATTAACGAGTTGTTTAAACAACTCACTTCCGAGCGGTATGAAATTATCGGTAAATGGTATGAAAGGAATCATTTTATGTAACTTTCATTTTATAAAGCTACTATCTAATCAAGAGCAACTTGAACATGCAACTCCAACCTTCAACAGCACGTTAAGGAAAAAATATGCCAAGCGCACGGTTTAATACGATTTATCATGATTTAAAAAATAAGATCTTAGACGGGACATATGCGTATGAGTCCTATTTACCAACCGAGATGGAGCTTACTAAGATATATTCCTGCTCCAGAAACACCGTTCGACGTGCGCTCACACTTCTGTCCGATGAAGCTTTTCTTCAGCCTATTCACGGTAGAGGCGTACGCGTTATTTGGCAGAAAAAGCCAAGTGAGGTTATTGGCTCATTAGAAGGGCTTGAGTCCTTTCAAGAATATGCCCACAGAAACAATCTTGTACCTGAAACAAATGTCATTGTCTTTGAGCACGTTCCTTGCACAGACAGTATTTCTCATCAAACTGGTTTTAAAACAGGAGAAGAACTTATCCACATTGTTCGAATCCGTAAACTCGACGGATCTTCTCGCCAGATAGACAACGACTACCTTTTAGCATCTGCCGTTGGAAATCTAACCATTGCTGATGCATCAACGTCTATTTATGCATACCTAGAAAACACGCTTCATATGAAAATTCTAAAGAGCAAAAGAACAATCAGTGTTGAACTGGCAACTGAAGAAGACCAGCAACATTTAGAGCTTGGAGATTTTAACTGCGTTGCAGTGGTGGAAAGCCATTCATTCAACTCAAAAGGCGTTATGTTTGGCTTCACACAAACTCGTAGTCATCCAGAAACGTTCTGCTACAAGGTTATTTCAAAAAGATAATCTGCGGTTAAATGTGCAGAATAAATTTCTTCTCTAGTTTGTGGAAAACGGTATAGCCAATTACGAGGGCAAGAACTGCAGAAACAAGGCAGCCTAAAATGGTGCTTGTTGCAGGAAACTTCTGGAAAAGAAGGCAATCTCTAATAAATGTTACAAAGTGGAACATTGGATTAAAGCGCTCAATCTGAAGCATCCAAGGCGACATGATATTAACGGAGTAAAAGAGCGGTGTACCATACATCCAAGCAGTGGTTACAACGCTCCACAGGTGGATAACGTCTCTAAAGAAGACTGCAAGGGCCGAGAGAAGCATTGCAAGACCGATGCAAAAACAAGCCAGAAGAAGCAAAGCAACAGGTGTGAGCAATGAATAAATTGTCAGCGGAATGCGGAAGACAAGCATAACAATGCCAACAGCAATGAGCGAGAAAAGATAGTTTACAACCGCAAAAAGCACCTTCTGAACAGGGAAAACAACACGATTGATGCGAACCTTCTTAAGCAAGCTAGATGCATCAATAATTGAACGCATTCCCATAGTGGTTGCATCGTTCATCAGCTGAAACGCTGTGTTACCAAGAATAAGATACAGAGGATAGTTCACAACATCCTCGGCGCGGTTACCTAAAAACGTAGAAAAGACAACTGCCATAACGGTCATCATCAAAAGTGGGTTCAAAACTGACCACACAACGCCCAAAATGGAACGGCGATATTTGAGCTTAAAGTCTTTACTTACCAGCTGACGCAAAATGAACTGGTCACGCTGATGTGTTGGATACCATGCATCTCGAGCAGAAACAGCAACAAGACTTGCACTATTAGTATTTGCAGAAACTACGCTTGTGTCCTGCGCATTATTAGTTTGTGTTGAAGACTCGCTCACGCGCTATCCTTTTCTACCGATTTCTGTATGGTTTATCCTAGCACAGACAGACAAAGCCGTTTAAACTTGAAATGTTGTTGAACTGTTTTCTCCACTATTTTATTTTGATATGTGGTGACAAGACTATTTAGTAACAGCGCGCTCAACAGCAGCGCTTGTAGAAATGGTGCAATATGTCTCAATCCCCTCTTGGACGCACGCTTATCATTGCTAATCCGGCTGCTCATAGCGGTAAAGGTGCTGCTGGTGCAGAGTTTGCTCGCCACTTTTTAACCAGCTATTCTGCTGCAACAGACGGATACGAGCTCAAGCTCACCACAGCTATGGGAGATGCGCGTGTCATGGCCGCAGAAGCTGCGGACTTTGATACGGTTGTCGCACTTGGCGGAGATGGCGTCATCCACGAGGTGGTCAACGGCCTCATGACCTTATCGCCAGAGGTTCGTCCAGCGCTTGGCATTATCCCTATGGGTTCGGGAAACGACTATGCACGCACTCTGGGTATGAAAATTAACGACCCCGAAGGCGCGTTTGCACAGCTGGTTCGCGGCAAGGTTAAGCAGCTAGAGATTGGTCGCATCAACGACGTCTACTTCATGGAGACCATGTCGTTTGGACTTGATGCAGCTATTGCAGCCG
>CAUORV010000007.1:0-22793 GCA_963507085.1 uncultured Atopobium sp. | reverse complement strand
ACCTTCTCATCAATTTATTAATTATTTGAGTGCGGTTATTTGAAATCTGAGCCATACAATCACCTCAGATTTATATTCAACTATTAGGTTAATAAGAAACGCGACTTTTAACTATTTATCTGGTGATCTTGTCCTAAAACTGCTGGTAATCTGACGCAGTTATAAACAATTTACAGCTAAATAAAGCAAACTGAAATCAACAGAATTACCCTAAATAAGATTATCAATCCACTCAAATAAAAAATCCGCCCCTTCACGGGACGGATTCTTAAAATGCATTTAAGCAAAGCCATCAAAGCCTTTGATCTGCAGAAATGCCCTAGTCAGTAATAAACTCTGCAGGAGCAAGCTCTTTATGACGAGCGGCAAGTGTTTTTGGTGGCTTATATGAAGGACACTGACTAAAGTCAATGTACTCAATATGCTGCATAAGGTCATCAATCATGGCTTCATGATCAAAAGAATTCCATGCCTCAAGCACTTCTCGCATTCTTGCGTGAGTCTCGGGTCTGCGAGGCATAAACAGTGTGCAGCAATCAGGAGCCGTCTGTGTTGAGATATCAAACGTATTGATATCTTGGGCACGACGGATGATTTCTTGCTTGTCAGAGCCAATCAGAGGTCTCAAAACAGGTATGGTAACTGCCTCGTTGACAGCAGCAATGTTATCAAGCGTCTGAGAAGCAACTTGGCCAAGTGACTCGCCAGTTACCAGTGCTTTAGCGCCCTCAAGCTCTGCAATCTTCTGTGCAATGATGTACATCACGCGACGATACATAATGACACGAAGAGCCTGTGGAACAGCAAGAGAAATCTCACGCTGATGCTCGCCAAAAGGCACAACATACATTCTGCCAATAAGACCAGCAGGCTCAAGTGCCTCAATAATATCCTGACACAGATATTCGCTGGTATCGGAAGTCATAGGGCGGCCAGAGAAGTGAACTGGAATAACCGTAGCACCTCTGCGACCAACCATCCATGTTGCAACAGGAGAATCAATACCGCTTGAAAGAAGCGATACTACTTTGCCAGCGGTGCCAACAGGAAGACCGCCAACGCCGTGAATAGATGCAGCATAAACATATGCGTTACCCTGAACAACATGCACATAGACCGTCATATCCGGATTATGCATCTGAACTTTTTTATCAGAGAAGTTCTCACAAAGTACTGCGCCTACAAGCTGGTTAATCTCAATGGAATGCTTTGGATAGACCGTTGAGGAACGGCGAGCATGCACTTTGAACGTAGTAAAGTCACCGGACTCCCCCAGCGCCTTCACGGCAGCGTTACAAAACTCCTGCTCATCTAAGCCACAGCGATACGCCAAAGAAGCGCGAGCAACACCAGGAACCTGAGCCACGGCATGTTGCAGCTCTTCAGTTGCTTGTTTATCAGTGGTTTCTACAAGAAGGTAGCCAGAAATGCGAGAAACCCCCGCCACTGGAAAGTGTCGGAGGGCTCGTCGCAAATTTGTTACCAACTGATTTTCAAAAGTGGATCGGTTCTTACCCTTTAAACCAATTTCGTGGTAGTGAACCAGACATACTCTTTCAGTCATAACTCTTAGTAAACGATGGTGTTCTCGCCCTTAATTGCCTCGTCAAAAGACTCTTTAACAAAGCCAAGGGTACCGTCGTTAATCTCTTTCATAGCAATAGAGACAGAATCTTTACCACTTGCAACAGTAGTAATGTCATCAAAATCCTGAACAGCGGTTACACGCAGGTGCTGACCGTGAAGCATATTGTTAATATCGCAAGCACGCTTAGAAGCAAGAGAGCAAAGCAAGAATGGATTCTGCTCAGTCCTCTGAAGCAGGCTGTCAATCTCAGGCTTAATAACAGACATTAAAGCTGACCTCCGTCTGATTCATAGTCATCAAAAACTTCCTCGAGCTTGCTGAGAGCAGTCTCAAGGTTGTCGTTCACAATGCAAACAGTATAGTCGTTTGCATACTCCATTTCACGTGACGCATTAGAAAGTCTCGTAGAAATGGTCTTCTCGTCTTCTGTACCACGGCCTCTAAGGCGCTGTTCAAGCTCTTCAAATGAAGGTGGCTTAATAAAGACGAGAATGGCGTTGGGATATTGTTTGTGGACCATAAGTCCACCCTGAACGTCAATCTCTAGAACAACAGACTGACCTGCAGAAATCAGGCGATCAACCTCGGATTTGAGCGTGCCATAGCAATGGCCATGAACATGAGCCCACTCAAGGAATTCACCAGCATCAACGCGCTTTTTAAATTCTTCATCGGAGAGAAAATGATACGCAACTCCATCGACTTCTCCTGGTCGTGGAGAGCGTGTAGTAGCCGAAACCGTCAGGCCTAGGTTTGGGCGCTTGTCCCTCAACAGAGAGACAAGCGTTCCTTTTCCTACACCTGACGGTCCAGATACTACAAAAAGTTTGGCTGAACGAGCCACTACTTGGTCAGTGCCTCGAGGAGCTGCTCACGCTGACGAGCGCCAAGGCCCTTAACGCGGCGAGTTGCGGAAATTCCGAGCTCGTCCATAATCTTTGCTGCCTTTGCCTTGCCATAGCCAGGAAGGGACTCGATAAGAGCGGAAACCTTCATACGCTCAGCAATAGGATCGGTAGAATCAAGGACCTCTTTAAGGGAGACCTTACCAGTCTTAACCTTCTCGCGAAGCTCTGCGCGAGCGTGACGAGCCTGAGCTGCCTTCTCAAGTGCTGCCTTGCGCTGCTCATCGGTAAGTGTAGGTAGAGCCATTGTTCCTCCAAACATCGTTTTCGTACGTCATATACGAAACTCAATTTAATGTGCCTTTTGCACTTCAGCAAAATAGTTTGCCACATAACACGTTATTTACAAGGGGTTTTTTAATATTTACGCATCAAAAACCACCTGTTCACCATAATTCCAAAAACTTTTGTTAATTTTTAAGCTCAGAAATGATGGCTTCAAATGCTTCGACTGGATCGTTTGCGCAGGTAATTGGCCTACCAACTACCAATTTGCTTGCTCCGGCCTTAATTGCTGCAGAAGGTGTGGAGATTCTGACTTGATCGCCCTTCTCGGCACCTTCTGGACGTACTCCTGGGGTCACGATGAGTGCATTTAGTCCCAAAAGCTCTCTCATTTCCTGTGCTTCCTGAGGAGAGCAGACAATTCCGTCAGCGCCAGCGCTATAAGAAAGAGATGCCAAACGAGCAACCTCGTCCTTAATGGAACCGTCAACACCAATGGAATGGAGTGCATCCTCGTCCATGCTGGTGAGGACAGAAATAGCTACTAGCTTGGTGCGGCCGGACTCATCAACACCACGCTCCGCTGCAGCCTCTTCTGCACCTTCACGGCCAGCAGCAATCATCTGAGCAGTTCCCAGACCGTGAATAGAGAGGATGTCTGCACCAGAGAGCGATGCAGAGTGGACAGCGCCTTTAACCTGGAATGGAATGTCATGTACCTTGAGGTCCAAGAACACCTTGAAGCCACGTGCATGCATCTCGTCTACCATCGAGGGTCCGTAGCGATAAAAGAGCGTCATGCCAACCTTAACCCAGCGTGCATGGCCGGCGAGAAGATCGGTGAGCTCCAAAGCTCTTTCTCTTGTGCAATCAAGCGCAACAATAACGGCGTCGCGTGCCTGCTCATCTGTTAGCATTCAACAGCTCCAATCAGCTCGTGGATGTCAGATACTCCCTGGGACTTTGCCCAGTCAGTAAGCTCGTTCAGAATACGTGGAGCGCACATAGGGTCGTAAAGATTTGCTGAACCAACAGAAACAGCCGTAGCACCTGCCAGAATAAACTCCGCAGCGTCCTCGCCTGTTTCTACGCCACCAACACCACAGATAGGAATAGAGACCGCTTGTGCGCACTCCCAGACCATACGTACAGCAGCGTTGTGACAGAGAGGGCCACTAAGGCCGCCTGTAGGCTTAGAAAGCCTGCTTTTTCTGGTGTGAACATTAATTGACATACCAGGGATGGAGTTGATTAACGTAAGTCCATCAGCGCCTTCAGCCTCAAAAGCCTTACCAATCTCGGCAACATTGACGGGAGCCATCTTGACCAAGATAGGCAGCTTTGTCAGAGGACGAACTGCCTTCATAATCTCTGTGGCCTGCTCAGGAGTGCCGCCCAGGGGCTTGCCGCCCTTCTCGAGATTTGGACAGCTTACGTTAAGCTCAATAGCTGAGATGTGCGGATTAAGCTCTTCAAGGCGCTCAACAACGTCAATCATCTCTTGGACGGAATGAGCTGCCATCTGCATGATAACGCGTGTGCCGCGGCTCTCAAGATCCTTCATGTAGTCATCGGTATGGGCGATAAAATCGTCCACTCCAGGATTAGCAAGACCAACGCTATTCATCATACCGCCGTTGAGCTCGCACATACGAGGAGCAGGGTTTCCTTCCCAAGGAACACGGGCAACGCCCTTCATGGTAATTGCACCAAGCAGAGAAACGTCGTAAAAGCCCTCAAACTGCCAGCCGTAACCAAAGGTACCCGCGGCGGTGTTGATAGGGTTTTTCATCTGGATGCCACCCAGATTAACGGCCATTTTTACCTGATCTACCATGCGATCTCCTTTGCCTCAAAGACAGGTCCAACCATGCAAGCAGACGCATAGCCGCCCTTAGCAAGTGGGACATTGCAGGTGTTACATGCACCAAAAGCGCAGCTCATCATACGCTCCATAGAAACCTGGCAAGCAACGTTATGAGCAATTGCCAGCTTGGCCACGCTTCTCATCATAGGCTCAGGACCGCAGGTATAGATGGCATCCCAAACGCCCTGACTCAAAGGCTCTTCCAAAGCTGCTGTTACAAAACCCTTGATACCCTTGGAACCATCATCTGTTGTGACGTACACGTTCTGTGCGCCTAGCGCAAGAAGATCCTCTTCTCCAAAGAGTTTCTCGGCAGTCTGCGCACCAATAACTGCATCAAACTCAACGCCAAGCTCAGTAAGCTTGCGCGCTGCAGCGATGATTGGCGTGATACCCACACCACCTGCTACCAGCACGCTTCTCTTGCTAGAAGCATTGAGTCGCCAGGGACGACCGCACGGAGCTGTCATGTCGCTGGTATCCCCTGGCTTCATCTGGGAAAGTCTACGTGTGCCCTCGCCCACTGTTGCGTAGATAAGCTCCAGCGTATCGGTTGCTTTATCAGCAAGCGAGAAGGACAGTGGAATGCGAAGAATATGGCGCTTATCGCCTGGAACGTTGATGTTTACAAACTGACCAGGCTCCAAAGACTTACAAAGACCTGGTACCTTAAGCTGAGCTCTATACAGATTCTGGGCAACCTGGGTATTGCTCAGAACTGTAAAGTCAAATACCTGTACATTTCCACGTAGTGGCATTACTTTTCCCCTCCAGGAACAACTACCTCATTGGCAAGAACACGCTTGCCGTCAACAAACACATCAGTTGCAACGCCATAAAGCTCTGCGCCAATAAAGGCCGAGTTCTTAGACTTGCTCTCAAAATACTCTGGCGTAATCTGAACCTTCTTTTCTGGGTCAAAAAGGGTCAGATCAGCCTTATAGCCAGCAGCAATCTTAACAGGCTCAAGGCGCAGAATACGACGAGGATTTACGGCCATAGCGCGGACAAGACCCGTAAAGGACAGCTTGTTGGTGCGTACCATGTTGGTGATCATCAGAGGCAGTGAGGTCTCAAGACCAATGCAGCCAAAGTAAGAGATTTCCCACTCACAGTCCTTCTCGTGAGCTGCATGAGGTGCATGGTCGGTAACAATGCAATCAACCGTACCATCTGCAACAGCGGCCTGAAGCGCAAGGGCATCCTCAGCGGTTCTGAGTGGTGGATTCATCTTAAGGTTGGTGTTATAGGTATCGGTGATGTCATCCTCAGACAAGAAGAGATGGTGAGGGCAAACCTCTGCGGTAACCGGCAGCCCTTCCTTCTTAGCTGCACGTACCAGCTCTGCTCCCCTGCCCGTTGAAATGTGGCAGATGTGCAGAGGACAACCAGTAAGGCGGCAGAGATCAATGTCTCTGGAAATCTCCAGCTCCTCGCCAAGTGCTGGCCAGCCAAACATACCCAGACGCGTGCTTGCGCGGCCCTCGTTGACAACGCCGCCAGCGCTGATGGACTCAATCTCGCAGTGAGCAGCAACAACACGGTCAAACTGGGAAACGTACTCCATAACGGTGCGCATCATACCAGCGCTTTGGACACCGTGGCCGTCATCAGAGAATGCGGATGCTCCCTCGTCAACCATGTTGCCAATCTCAGCAAGCTCTTGTCCCTTAGAACCCTTGGTTAAAGCGCCCATAGGACGAACATGAATAAGACCAACCTCATTGCCGCGGTCAATCTGGAAACGAACAGCTGGTCCGTTATCGGTAACAGGATTGGTGTTTGGCATAGTAGCAACATCAGTAAAGCCACCGTGAACCGCAGCTCTAGAGCCCGTCTCAATAGTCTCTTTGTACTCAAAACCGGGGTCTCTAAAGTGGACGTGCATATCAACAAGGCCAGGTGCTAATACCTTGCCTTTTGCATCAATAACGGTATCTCCCTCTTGAGGCGCAACGGTTGCTGCAACTTCAGCAATAGTTTCTCCCTCAATACGAACATCCATTACGGCATCAAGGTTAAGCTGTGGGTCTACAACACGTGCACCCTTAAGCAGAAATGCCATCAGAGTCTCCTCCCAAAAGCAGGTACATTGCGGCCATGCGCGTCAAAACGCCTGCATTGACCTGGTCAAGAATACGAGAGCGAGCGCAATCGGCCACCTCGCTATTAATTTCCATACCGCGATTCATAGGTCCTGGGTGGCAGATGATTGCCTCAGGCTTCATCAGCTTGCTGCGGCGCTCGTCAAGACCCCAAAGTCTGTTGTACTCACGGCGAGAAGGAATAGGAGCTCCTTCCATACGCTCAAGCTGCACGCGAAGCATGTACACGACATCTACATCACCAATGACTTCATCAAAGTGTGAGGTCTGAGAGCAACCAAACCAACTTGGATCGTCTACGTGGAATGTTGGAGGACCAACCAGAACAACCTCTGCGCCCATAGTCTTAAGCGCTGGCACCAAAGAACCAACAACGCGACTGTGAGAAAGGTCGCCAACAATGGCAACTTTAAGGCCATCAAGATGCCCAAAGTTCTTAAGGATGGTATAAAGATCAAGCATTGCCTGCGTTGGGTGCTGATGCTTTCCGTCGCCGGCATTGATAACCACGGCATCAGTGTGCTCAGTAATCTTCTGCGGTGTTCCCGCAAGTCTTGCGCGGCAGATGAACATGTCAACGTTCATAGCATCAATGGTCTGGATAGTGTCTGCCAAAGACTCACCCTTAACAACAGATGAGGTAGAACCTCCCATGTTTAAAGCGTCAGCCGAGAGGCGTTTCTCGGCAAGCTCAAATGAAGAGCGAGTCCTGGTAGAAGGCTCCAAAAACAGATTGACAATGGTGCGGCCACGAAGTGCTGGCACCTTTTTAATATCCCTGTTGTTTACAGCTTCAAACGACTGAGCAGTATCAAGAATCTGCTGGATATCATCACGCGTCAGGCTGTTTGTATCAATCAAATGTTTAACTGAAAGCATTAGTTTCCTCCCTCAATAAAGGGGTCAGAATAGTCAGCTTCGTACAGCAAGACGCAGTCCTGACCATCAATTTCTTTAACATTTAAGCTGACTACCTGGCTCTTTGATGAAGGAACATTCTTTCCCACATAGTCAGGTCTAATAGGAAGCTCACGATGACCACGGTCAACAACAACTGCTAGCTGAACGCGCTCAGGACGGCCATAGTCGATGAGCGCATCAAGTGCTGCTCTGATAGTTCTTCCTGTCTGAAGAACATCGTCTACCAGCACAACGCTTGTACCTGTAATATCAAAATCGATATTAGTTGCGTGGAGAACCGGTGCGGTGTTTCTTCTAAAATCATCGCGATAAAAACTGATATCAAGTGAGCCAACTTTTGGCTTAAATCCGGTAAAACTCAAAATCTTTTCCGCAAGGCGAGAAGCCAAAACTTCTCCACGGCGAATAATGCCTACGAGAGCAACGTTTTCAATTGAATCGTTATTCTCGACAATTTCGTGAGCAATTCGTGTAAGCATGCGGTCAAGGGACTGCTCGTCCACAATGAGAGAGTGCGAACCTTCTTGAGCCATAGCGCCTCCAATAAAAAAGATACCTCACCTGACCAGGCACAAGGTATCCAAAAGGCAAAACTATGACTATGAGCCTTACGGGTATCTCGTACCACATTTAAAGACACACATATTGTACTCGTACAGAACCTAACTTTTGGTTAGGAATTTTAATTATCTCTTGAGGTGCTCGTAAGCTTCACAAACTTCATCTACAGGACCAAGCATGCGCTGCTTTCCCTTCTCAATCCAAATAGCGCGGTCGCAAATGCGCTGGACCAGATCAATAGAGTGAGAAACCAGAAGAACGGTAACGTTATTAGAAGCAACCAGCTCTTTGATGCGATTCTCGCACTTTTGCTGAAAAAGGAAGTCTCCTACCGAAAGCGTCTCGTCAACAATGAGCAGGTCAGGCTCTGTAACGGTTGCAATTGCAAAGGCAATACGTGCCACCATACCAGAGGAGTAGTTCTTGAGTGGCATGTCCATAAAGCCCTCAAGCTCAGCAAACTCTACGATCTGGTCAAAGTGCGAGTCAATAAACTCCTTCTTGTAACCAAGAAGAGCGCCATTGAGGTAGATGTTCTCTTTAGCAGTCAGTTCCATGTCAAAGCCAGCACCAAGCTCAATAAGAGGCGCAATAGTACCCTTGACCTCACAAGTTCCCTTAGAAGGCTCAAGTACGCCCGCAATGATTTTGAGCATGGTAGACTTGCCGGAACCGTTGGTGCCAACCAGGCCAAAAGCCTCGCCACGCTTTACCTCAAACGAGATGTCATCAAGAGCCTTGAACTCCTTAAAAGCAACCTCGCCGCGTGCAAAGGCAATAAAATACTCTTTCAGCGAGTTGAACTGCTCAGAGGCAATGTTAAAGATCTCTGAAACGCCGTTTACTGCAACAACGGTTTCTGCATCCTCAGCTGGAAGCGGAGGGCGCATAAAATCGTCATCACCAGCAACAACTACCCAAGCAGTAACGGTCTGAGGATTGTTGTTCGTGTCAAATGCATCAATGTAGAGATGATAGCGACCAGGCTCTGGGAAGGTATATGTCCACGACGTATTAGGAATTGAATCACCAAATTGATGCTCTGTGGTATCCCAAAAACCCTCATCCCAACGGTCGTTCAAACTCCACACATAGTGGAATTTAAAGCCCTCAGGGTCTGCACCAATAATCTTAGGAGTAGCAGTTACAGTCTCTCCTGCACGAATCTCGTGCGTATCCAAGGAAACCTGAACTGACCAGCCTAATTCTTTATTTGGTGACTCAGACATACAACTCCTCTAATCAACTATTGCCTGAACAGTATAGCTGATTATGGCGAGAAACCCGACTTTTTAAGAGACTTCTCTACTTCTGTGGTGCCGCTGTGGTGGTACGAACAATAAGCTTTGGAGCAATTCTAATTGCTTCAGGCTCATACCCCGCCTCAGATGCACGTATTGCATGCTCAAGTGCCACACGACCGCGCTCGAGGAGATTAAAGCGTACGGTGGTCAAAGAGAAGTTTGGCAAATAGTCTTCAAGAGAGTCGTCAACACCAACAACGCTCACGTCTTCCGGTACGCTCAGTCCCACTTCTTCAAATGCCGCAATGATACCTAGTGCCATCTGGTCGTTTGCTGCATATACCGCAGTAAAATCACGAGTTTCTCGCAGTTTTTTACCAATTTCATAGCCACTATTGGCGGTCCAATCGCCAGCTAAAGGCTCAACAGTTTCTAGCCCATACTCAGACATGGCATCTCGCCAGCCCTTCTCGCGAAATTGCGAGTCAATAGAGTATGAAGGGCCTGCTACAAAACGGATTTTGCGATGACCAAGCTCATAGAGGTGATCAATGACAAGCTTTGAGCAGCCGTACTGATCTGAGTCAACGGTGGTGCAGTAAGGATGCTCGTGCATGGTAAGAAGTACTGTTCCAAGGCCTGGCTGCGGCACAAATGATTCAAAGTCTGATGCCATAAGACTCATGCTGATAATCATGCCGTCAACAGGAAGATTTGACATACGATGAGAAATATCCTGCAGGCACAAGCCGTCGTCGGAGCCTTTCTCAATCATCGTAATTGCATATTCATGCTCACGAGCAGCAGAGACAATGCCATCGAGGGTTGCCAAATTACCAAACTCGCGAATGTCGTACAAGCAAAGTCCCACCGATTGATACGAGCCAGACCTCAACGATCTACCTGCAAAGCTTGGCCTAAAGCCCATAGACTCCATTGCGGCCTGGACTTTTTCTCGCGTGGCTTTGCTAACGTTCTGAGCTCCATTAGCAACACGAGAAACGGTCTGCTGAGAAACACCAGCAACTTGCGCAACATCAGCCATTGAAACAGAGCGCTTATTTAAGCTAGAACTATGCGAGCGAGTCACGAATTCCTCCGATTATCTGCTTGTTTACGTACTCATACTAACAGGCAGATTGACATAACGCGATAAAATTGCATATTTATCAGCAAATTAAACGCTCACGGTAAAAAAAGAACCGTTCGGCGAGAAGGACTTTTGACCTGCGCTCTAACCGTTTGCCCCCGCAAAAATACCACTGACTGAAAACTTAATAATTTCCTGTTAGTTCGTTATGAGTACGTTAACATAGTAAGGGTAATGCACTATGAGTGGTATCTCGGAGGTATCCGATGATTGATGTTCGACCTTTTGATAGTTTTGTTAACTCCCCTGCTGCGCTTACGTATACCATTCGCGGCGCCCATTCATCCATTAAATTAAGCAATTTTGGTGCCACCATTCTGGGCGTTTCAGTTCCAGATGTTTATGGGGCGCAGGCAGATGTAGTTCTTGGATATAGCCTATTTGACCTGTATTTAGATAACCCCGCCTGCTTTGGTGCCTCCATTGGACCTTCCGCTAACCGCGCAGATAAAGCAGAGATTCCACTTAATGGTGTTATCTATCATCTTCCTAAAAACAACGGTCCAGACAACCAAAATAACCTGCATACTGATTTGGTTACTGGCATTCATAAGCGCATTTGGCAGGCAGAAATTGATGAAGCTCAAAATACGGTAACCTTCAGCATTGACTTGGTAGATGGAGAATATGGACTACCAGGAAACCGCCACATTACCGCAACCTATAAGCTTGTTGAAGAGAGCGCACAGTCAACGGTAAATCTTACGTATACCTGCACAACCGATGCTGCAACATTTGTAAACATGACTAACCACGTATACTTCAACCTTAATGGTCATGATTCTGGAGATGTTCTTGGACACCAGCTTACCATCCAGGCCGACTCATATCTTCCCTTACGAGATGACTCAGTTTCTGCAGGAACCGTAGACTCTGTTGTAGGAACTCCTTTTGATTTCCGCACACCTAAGACCATTGGTAAAGACCTTAGTGTAGAAAACAAGCAGCTCAACATTGCTCGTGGCTATGATCACTGCTTTGCTATTAACAACTATGAAAACGGTCAGTTGCGCCCCGCCCTTCTCGCCACATCAGAAAGCGGACGCTCGCTTGAGATTCAAATTACCGCTCCAGGTGCTCATCTTTATACCGGCAACTGGATTGATGAGGCACGTGCAAAAGACGGCGCTATTTACAAGCCCCAAGCTGGTTTTGCATTTGAGAGCGAGTTTTATCCAGATTGTGCTCACCATGCAGAGTGGCCTCAGCCTACCTGCACGCCTGAGCAGCCTTACAGCTCGCAAATTGTTTATCGATTCTTTTAAGGACCTGGCTTCACAGCACTAAAGGGAAAGGAACACCATGGCTCACACGTTTGACGAGAAAACCACAGCTCAGCTCAATCGCGCAAAAGAGCACTTTGAGCAAATGTTCGGAAAAGCTGACCGCTATCTTGCAGTACATGCGCCTGGTCGCTCCGAGATTGCTGGTAATCACACTGATCACGAGGGTGGTCATGTTATTGCCGGCGCCCTAGATGTTGCTATTGACGCTATTTGCGCACCTAATAACCTGGGCGTTATTCGTGTTGCCAGCGTTGGATACGATCCTTTTGAGGTAGATTTCACAAATCTGGAACCCTCAGAGGATGAGTTCCTTACCACTAAGGCCATTGTTCGCGGCATGGCTGCAAACCTGGTCAAACTTGGCTTTGAGCCAACTGGTTTTGACATGGCAGTAGTAAGCGACGTACCTGGTGGCGGTGGGCTTTCTTCCTCTGCTGCTTTTGAGGCTGCAGCAGGTCGCGCAATGGAAGCACTCTGGGAAGGCGGCTCCGAGATTTCTGCTGTTAAACTTGCCCAGATGAGCCAAAATACAGAGAACGTTTACTTTGGTAAGCCATGCGGTCTTATGGATCAGCTGGCTGTTTGCCTTGGCGGCCTTGCCTTCATGAACTTTGAAGATCCTGCAGAGCCCAGGGCAGAAAAGCTGGACCTCAACTTTGAGGATTACGGCTATGCACTCTGCCTTGTTGACGTTGGTTGCGATCACGTTGCATTCACTGATGAGTATGCCGCTGTACCTGTTGAGATGCAGAAAGTTGCCGCGGCTTTTGGCAAGACTCGCCTCTCTGAGGTTCCCGTTGAAGACTTCCAAGCTCGCGTCAATGAGCTGCGAGAAGATCTTGGAGACCGCGCTCTTCTCCGCGCTATTCACTACTGGTACGAGAATGACCTGGTAGATAAGAGGTGGGCAGATCTTCAAAACTCTGATATTGAGTCCTTTATCGCACTCACCAACGCTTCCGGTGCAAGCTCCGGTATGTACCTGCAGAACGTCTCTACTTCTGGCTCGTATCAGCCGGCCATGCTTGCCCTTGGCTTGGCTGAGAGCATCTTAAAAGGTTCTGGCGCCGTTCGCATTCACGGCGGCGGTTTTGGCGGCTCTATCCAGTGCTTTGTTCCTCTCGCCCTTGTCGAGACCTTTATCGCACAAATGAACCAGTGGTTTGGCGAAGTTGCTTGCCGCCACTACGCCATCTCTGACCAGGGAGCTTGCGCACAATGGCTGTAGCAGATAACGAGAGCGCGCTGTGCATTCAGCAGCTTGTTGCGTATGCATGCGAGCGCGGACTTATTCAAACTGAGGATCTGACCTGGTGCTATAACGCTCTGCTGGATATGCTCTCGTACGAAGGTCCAGCTCCCGTTAAGTCTTGGGAGAAGATTGACCTGACGGCGTTTAATCTTGATCAGACGCTGGCCGAGCTTGCTCGTCTAGCTGTTTCTCATGGACTTGTCGAGAACACCCAGAGTGGCGAGGACTCTTTTGCCATGCGTGTTATGGGCCTTCTGCTGCCAAAGCCTTCCGAGGTCGCACGCCATTTCAACGAGTTGTACGCTTCTGAGGGACCTCGTGCAGCAACTGACTGGTTCTACACGCTCTGCTGCGATGCCGGCTATGTCAGAAGAAGTGCCATTGCTAGAAACATCACCTGGACTACGCCAACTACCTGGGGAGACCTTGAGATTACCATCAACCTCTCCAAGCCAGAAAAAGATCCTCGTGAGATTGCAGCAGCTAAAACAGCTCAAAACACTTCTGGCGAGAAGTACCCCGCATGCCAGCTCTGCCTGGATAACGAGGGCTACTCCGGACGCGGCGCTTCATCTGGCGCGGGCGCTCATCCTGCCAGGCAAAACCTGCGCATCATCCCCATTGAGCTCAATCAGCATCGTTGGGGATTCCAGTACAGTCCATACGCATACTTTAACGAGCACTGCATTGCCATGAACTCGGATCACATTCCAATGCATATTGATCACGAGGCGCTTGTCAATCTCTTTGACTTTGTGGACAGGTTCCCCCACTACTTTATTGGTTCAAACGCTGATCTACCCATTGTGGGCGGATCGATCCTCTCGCACGATCACTACCAGGGCGGACGTTACGAGTTCCCTATGATGCGCGCAGAGGTGGCAGAAGAGTTTGAGCTCAAGCAGTTCCCCGAGGTGGCGGGTGCAATTCTCAAGTGGCCACTCTCCGTTCTTCGCCTCTCCTCTACCAGTCGAGAAGAAGCGCTCAAAGCTGCAGAGTTTATCATCACCGCATGGCGCAGCTATACCGACGAATCCGTCTCTGTTTATGCAGAAACTAACGGCGAGCCCCACAACACGGTTACCCCTGTTGTTCGCAAGCTTGAAGATGAGACTTACGAGGTCTTTCTTGCGCTGCGCTGCAACGTTACCAGCGAAAAGCATCCGCTTGGCATCTTCCATCCACATGCAGAGTATCATCACATCAAGAAAGAGAATATCGGCCTCATCGAGGTTATGGGACTTGCCGTGCTTCCGCCTCGTCTTGTACCAGAGCTCAATAAAGTTCAGTCTGTTATGGAGCAGTGCCTGGCAAATGGCAAGAAAGCTAATGCTGTCTATGGTCAGCTGACCACGGACTCTACTACCATCTCCCACGCCGACTGGGCACGACAGATTTACGCTAAGTTGCTTGAACAGGGCGACGGCTCTAGCAAGGATGTCGCTTCCCTCTCGTCCGAGCAGCTCAAGAAGTATATCTACGACGAGGTTGGCATTGTCTTCTCGCACGTCCTTGAAGACGCCGGTGTATTCAAATGGGACGAAGAAGGACGAGCCGCTCAGCATCGCTTCCTTGAGAGTCTGTAGTTGCTGATGCCCGCTGGTTCGCGCGCAGCTCATGATGTTCCACGAGCAATAACGTATCTCACAATCGCATAAATCACCCAGCAAGAGGGCCGAGAAGATCGGTCCTCTTGTTTTTTACCGCCAAACCAGCAGCCTGCGACAGTTAAAAAAAGTATAAGCTCCGTAGAGACGGATATTCTGTTGGATGTGGAATCTGGTTAACTCTTCTAGCACACCTATGTCGGATAATCTGTCGGAAATAGCTCCGCTCAATGCTCTGACCACACCTATAACTGATAATCTGCATGTATCGAGAAACCCAAGCACACCAAAGTCAAATAATCTGTCGATAGTTAACATATTTTCTGTCATAGGTGTGTTATTTCTCTCTAAATCTGCAGAATATCAGCCTTAGGTGTGCTTTTCTCGCCAATTTTTGCAGATTATCTGTCATAGGTGTGGTGCAAAAATCATAAAAGGACATATGTCCGAAGAGATACCTTAGTTTACCAGCTGCTTTGTAATTTCCCCGTAAAGCCACTTTTCCTTAACGTGCAGGCACCGTTTTTGCCGAAAAAAGAGGCGTCTACGTAAGTAGACGCCTCGAAACTTGCACGTAGTAGTGGACTACTTCTTCTGAACGTACTTCAAGCAGTCAAGGGTAACTGCGGTCAGGATAATAACGCCCGAGAAGACAAACTGAAGGTTGGTGTCGATACCAAGAATGGTCAGTGCATAAGTCAGTGCGGTGAAGATAAGAACACCCACGGTAACACCGGAGATCTTACCAATACCACCGGTGAACGAGACGCCACCAACAACGCAGGCTGCGATTGCGTCCATGTCCCAACCCTGGCCGTAAGCTGCGGAACCAGAGCCGACCATACGCATGCACTCGAGCCATGAACCAAATCCGTAGAGGATACCAGCCATAACAAAAGCGCCAACCATAACTCTAAAGACTGAAATGCCAGAAACAGCTGCTGCCTCAGGATTTCCACCTACAGCATAGAGGTTCTTACCAAAGGTGGTCTTGTTCCAGATGAACCAAACAATAGCAATAGCTGCGATTGCCCACAAAATAATGGATGGGAATTTACCAATTCGTGGAATGACCATGTCTGGAATAGATGGCTCGATAGCACCAAAAGAAACACCCTTTGTTGCATAGGTAACAATACCAAAGATAATCAGCATGTTAGCCATGGTCGAGATGAATGGGTGCATCTTAAACTTAGCGGTAAAGAAGCCAGCGATACTGGTAAAGCAGGTACAAAGGACAATACAAGTAACCAGAGCCATGATGATTCTGACAGGAATTGGAATACCAGTAAGGTCAAACGTGATACCAAAGACCTGACCAGTATTGATGCCCTGGTGCATGATGATGGTTGAAGCGGTCATGCCCATACCAACCATACGACCAATAGACAGGTCAGTACCGGTAAGCAGAATCAATCCAGCTACACCAAGAGCTAGGAACATTCGAGGTGATGCTTGCTGAAGAATGTTGATGACGTTGGAGTATGTCAAAAGCTGAGTGCCCTTGACTGCTGGGGTAATGATACAGAGGGCAATAAATACCAGGAGAATAACAATGTACAGACCGTTCTGAAGCAAGAATGAACGGGTGTTGAAGGTGTACTTGTAGTTCTCCCACTTCTGAGCCTGAGACTCCAGTGGAGTGAACTTAGACATCCTGAGAAGGTCGATGAGGTGATACTCATGACTAAACGCATTATGAGCACGGTCTTTGATGCGCTGAAGGTCCTTCTGATAGTTGACCTTAGCATCAAACTGACGGTTCTTATAGACGTACTTCTCGTCCTTGATTTCCTGAGCATCAGAAGTCTTGCTGACAGCCTCTTCGTGCTCCTTCTTGAGGCGCTCAAGAGCAGCAGCGTAATTCTGCTTAGCCTGCTCCTTCTCAAGAGCACAGCTAGCCTTTACAGGCTCAAGATACTCGTTCTTGTAGTGCTCCTTGAGATAAGCCTCGGCCTCTGCAATAAGCTTGGAGACCTGAGCGCTGTTCTCGGACTCAACCTTCTTTGCAAGCTCCAGCTCAGCCTTGTAGCCATCGATAAGCGTGTTGCGCTCTTCAGCGGAGATAGACTTATCGCGCTTTGTCGACTCAATAGCGCTCAGTGTTGAAATTACTTTGTTGGTACCATTTGCGCGAAGCTCATCAATCTGAGCCTGAATGGAACCAATCTTCTGATCAATAGGCTTTAGCAGCTCTTTTTCCTGCTCGGCCGTCAGAACAGATCCACCTGTTTTTGGCATTTGTATCATCCTCTCCTACAGGTACTTTGCGCTGAGGCGCAGGAGTTCTTCTTGATTTGTCTCGTTGGTATTTACGATGCCCGAGAGCCTACCGTTGGACATAACGCCAATACGGTTGGTAATTCCCAAAATCTCTGGCATCTCCGAAGAGACTACGATAATAGTGGTACCGCTCTTAGCCATATCAATAATGAGCTGGTAGATCTCATATTTAGCACCAACATCAATACCACGAGTAGGCTCATCCATCAGGAAAACCTGCGGATAGCGCTCGAGCCATTTACCAAAAATGACCTTCTGCTGGTTGCCGCCAGAAAGACTTGAAATCAAGTCTGATGGACCCTGAGCCTTGGTGTTCATAACCTTGAGCTCATTGACGGTAGCCTTAGTCATCTTAGGATCAGAAAGAATAGGACCAGCCTTGTACTGGTTCAAGTTTGCAATGGTTGTGTTAAACGTCAGGTCACCCTTAAGGAACAGGCCGTTTGCCTTGCGCTCCTCGGTAATCATGGCAAAACCGTGATCCATTGCCTCTGCAGCTGTCGAGAAGTTCATAAGGTGCTCGTTGACGTAGACACGACCGGCAGCTCTGGTTCTTACACCAAAGATTGTTTCCAGAAGCTCTGTTCTACCAGCGCCGACAAGACCATACAGACCAAAGATCTCACCCTTCCTTACGTCAAAGGTGACGTCTTGCAGGTATGGCTCGTATTTTGTTGAAAGGTGCTGAATAGAAAGATATGTCTTACCAGGTGTGTTCGTAACATCTGGGAAGCGATTCTCAAGTGAGCGGCCGACCATTGCAGAAATAAGTTCATTCATGTTGGTCTCATCAGAGCGCTTGGTCATAACAAGCTTACCGTCACGAAGAACTGAAATGTCGTCGCAAATCTCAAAGATCTCATCCATCTTGTGAGAGATGTAGACCAAAGAAATTCCCTGCTCTTTGAGCATGTGAATCATCTCAAAGAGTTTCTCGACCTCTTGGGTCATAAGTGAAGAAGTAGGCTCATCAAGAACAATAATCTTAGCGTTGTAAGAAATTGCCTTTGCAATCTCGCACATTTGACGCTGAGATACTGACATGTTCTTCATAGGCTGTGTCAGGTCTACGGTCATACCAAGACGCCTGAAGAGCTCGTTAGCCTCTTTTTTCATGCGTCCCTCGTCGACAACACCCATTGCATTAACGGGATAGCGACCAAGGAACAAGTTATCTACAACATTTCTATCAAGGCACTGGTTAAGCTCCTGGTGAACCATTGCGACGCCATTCTCAAGTGCGTCTTTTGGTCCAGAGAAACTAACCTCTTTGCCGTCAAGAAATATCTTGCCTTCATCTTTTTGATACGTACCAAACAGGCACTTCATCATGGTAGATTTGCCTGCGCCGTTCTCTCCCATAAGACCCATAACGGTTCCACGGCGTACGTTCATTGAAATGTGATCCAGAACGCGGTTACGTCCAAAGGACTTGCTCATTCCATCAATTGTTAGAACGATATCGTTTTCTGTATCTGCCATGTAATCACCCCTTATCTCGCTAAGTTATTGCGCTTATTCGCGAGAACACCGGAGGAGAGCAGGTGTCTCCCCTCCGGTATTGTTTCGTGCTATCGACTACTTAATTACTTAAGCAGCTGGGTATAGGAAGAACCGTTGTCGGTCTTAACCATGTTGAATGCAAATGCATCGTACTCGTCAGGGTTGCCAAGACGGTTGGTAATGTTGGACTCAGTCTGGCCATCGCCTGCGATGAACTCAACGTTGAGGTTGAGCAGTGGAGCATACTTCTTGAGCAGTGGTACATAGGTTGAACCAAGGAAGTTGTCGCCAGAGTTGTAGGTGTTGAGCCAAACCTTCTTCTCTGGGTGCTTGTCTGCGCTCAGCTGCTTAGAAGCCTCTGGATAGGTAGTGGTTGCGTCAAGGTTGTCCTTGTAGTTCTCAGCGGTAACTGCAAGGTTGAGAGCGTAGTAAGAACGCTGCTCTGCAACATACTTGTAGTCCTTGGAGTCAATCTTGTTGCCAGCATCGTCTGCGGACTCAATGCCGGTGTTGATATCAGCTCCGTCAAGAGCGTTGCGGAGCAGACGGAGAGTCAGGTAAGCCTGAACATCTGGGTGCTGGGAAATGGTGCCTGCATAGCCGTCAGCAATAGCTGCAACAGCGTCAGAGTTAGCGTCGTAACCAAAGGTTGGGACCTTCTGAGCCTTTGACCATGCGTTGAAGATGGACATGCCCATACCATCGTTGTTGGAAACAACAACATCAATCTGATCGCCGAAGGAAGAAGACCAAGCAGCAATTGCGTTACCAGCGGTTGCAGCATCCCATGTTGCACCAGCGGTGTTCTTCATCTCCTGAGAAGCAAGCTCACGGATGGTGTAGGACTTGCCGCCGACCTCAAGCTTGCCGTCCTGAACAACAGAAGCGGAGCCGTCAGTGTTGGTGCCTACTGGATCAGAAATAATCTTGCCGTCCTTCTCGATGCCAGTACCAAGTGCCTTACGGACACCACGAGTACGAGCGATAGAGTCGTTGTGACCAATGTCACCAATTGCAAGAACGTAACCAATGATGCCATCCTTGTTACGATCAAGCTCAGCTGCGTGAGCCTTGATGTAATCAAGAACCATCTGACCCTGGAGCTCTGCACCCTGAACTGCATCAAAGCCAACGTAATAGGTGTCTTTGTTGAAGTTAAGAGTGTTTGTATCAAGCTCACCGGTTGAGCTGTTAGAAGGCTGACGGTTGAAGAAGACAACAGGCTTATCCTTGTTCTCTACCTTTGCACCTTTAGCGCCTTCCTCTTTTTTCTCGCTAGGAGCGCAAGCTGCAAGAACGCTAGATCCACCAACGCTAAGAACGCCTAGACCACAGAACTTTAGAAAACTGCGACGAGACACATCCATAGTAGTGACCTTTCTCATTTGTTATGCCTTTTGCATAACACTGACCTTAATGAGTACGTTAACAAATCTCATCACAGCTCTCTGTGAGATGTCGCTCAACGGTTGTAGAAATACCGTAAGCGTTATGTTTTGTACCTTTTACGGTATCAATTTTGAAGTTTTTGAGGATAAATAAAGAAAAAGCGGTCAAATGGCCAAGTTATCGAGAAAATCGTCCGCTTCAAATCTGTGAATAAAAATCTGCTGGCAATGCGAGAAAAGCAGGACAGCTTTTCTTACAAAAAAAGACCAGGCATTGCCTGGTCTTGAAAATTCTGGCTCCCCGAGCAGGATTTGAACCTGCGACACGCTGATTAACAGTCAGCTGCGCTACCGCTGCGCCATCGGGGAATATGTGTGCTTCTCAGCGGTGTTTAAGTATAGAGAGACATTCCAAACCATGCAAGCATTTTTTAGAAAAAATTTAGTCAAATTCTTCTTGCACAATCTCCCACACAACTAAACCAAGAAGCTACTCCTCCATATAGTCCTTAAGACGGCCGGACCTAGAAGGATGACGAAGCTTTGCCAAGGTCTTGGACTCAATCTGGCGAATACGCTCACGCGTAACTCCAAACTCCTTGCCCACCTCTTCAAGCGTGCGAGGGTGGCCATCCTCAAGACCAAAGCGGAACTTAATAACCTTACGCTCACGATCAGCAAGGCCGTCAAGAACCTGCTCAAGCTGCTCACGAAGCATTGAATCAGAAGCTGCATCTGGTGGAGCAACAGCTGAAGAGTCCTCAATAAAGTCTCCAAGCTGTGAATCTTCTTCTTCACCAATAGGTGTCTCAAGAGAGACAGGCTCCTGGCTAATCTTCTGAATCTCGCGAACGCGATCAGGAGACATACCCATTTCTGCGCCAATCTCTTCTGGGGTAGGATCTCTACCAAGATCTTGCAGAAGCTGACGCTGAACACGGATGAGCTTGTTGATAGTCTCCACCATATGGACAGGAATACGAATGGTACGTGCCTGGTCTGCAATAGCACGAGTAATTGCCTGACGGATCCACCAGGTAGCATACGTTGAGAACTTAAAGCCCTTGGTGTAATCGAACTTCTCGACAGCGCGAATAAGGCCTAGGTTACCTTCCTGGATAAGGTCAAGGAACAGCATACCGCGGCCAACATAGCGCTTTGCAATTGAGACAACAAGACGAAGGTTTGCCGAAATAAGCTGCTGCTTAGCATCAAGTCCTACAGACTCAATACGCATAAGGCGGCGCTGCTCTGCGCGGTTAAGCTCGATGAGACCATCCTCAAAATCCTCCAGCTTCTGGGAAGCTGCAGTACCTGCCTCAATCTTCATAGCAAGGTGAACCTCTTCTGATGCAGTAAGCAGGTCAACCTTACCAATCTCTTTAAGATACATGCGGACAGGATCGCCGGTAAGCATAACCGTAGTGGTATCTGAACGGCGAGCACGAGCGCGAGAAGAACGTTTTGGCTTGGAGACTTTTGCCTTAGAAACAGAGCGGAGAGCCTCTTTGACCTCGCGAGCCTCATTTACGGCATCAAAATCTTCATCATCTTCATCTTCAAAATCAGATGAGTCATCCAAGTCATCATCGGATGAAAAATCGTCCTCTACGGCGTCATCTTCAATGGCGAAAGAAACGGTTGCTTCAGATGCGGTAGTAATCTCTACACCTTTAACGCGCAGCGAATCATACAGATCAGAAAGCTCATCATCGTTAACGTCAACGTCACGAATGGCAACCTGAATATCGTCTTCGCTGATACTACCGTTAGACTTTGAAGAACTTACCAGATCATCAACAATTTTAGTAAGCTCATCTGAGAGTTTGACCTCGTCATTTGCCTTTTTTGCAGCCACAAATATCCTTTCGATAGATTAGCGCAAATCTTTATACCCAAAAGTTTCTCTACCTAATCAAACTACTCATTTTAATTTATAAAAAATTAGATGAGTAGCATCCTCATAAAATGAGTATTTTTATTGCCCTGAAGTAAGCCTCTTACCTAACTCCAGCGCTCGTGTCTGAAGTGCTTGTGCGGCGGCAAGCTGCTCTTCTGCCAGAGTTCCGTCAGAAGACTCCCCTGCATAAGAACTGGAACGCAAATTAGAACGAATTTCTCGCAATTTGCGCTGCACCGAGTAGTAGTCAACAGTGTCAACAATAAACTCAAGTGAGCGGCGTGTATCGGAGTTGCCCTCAGATATCACGCGACCAGAAGAAAGAATAGCTGCCGCATTTGGCTCAACAGCCGCAGCCGCAGCAACAACCTGCGCTGGCGTAGCGCCCTCTGGAGTAGCAAGCATGGCCCATGCCATGGTTTGATGACGAGCATCGGCCCAGACAAAGTCTGCAATACGGTCTTGATACTCTCGCACTAAAGACAAGTTTGTTGCCATAGCACTTAAGAGCTCAAGCTCTGAGTTAACCTGCCTGCGATCTTCTGCGGAGAGACCCTGTGAGCCTCGTGATTCATGCGTATCAGCAGAAACACCATACGATGATGGATCATCATACGGTGACACCTCGTCATACGGTGGGACATCATCGTATGAAAGACCCTCGGCATAAGCTGGAGTTTTAGGAGCGGAATTATACGAAGAGGTATAGGTGTTCTTCTGAGGCTGTTTACGTGCTGCCTTTGAAGTACGAGAATCCATAGCATCGTCTTGAATAGGCGCAGCTTTAATTGCGCGCTTTGCTTCCTCAACATCAATATGAAGCAGGTCTGACACACGAAGTGCATACTCGCTCAGAAGCACCGATGTCTTGAGTGGAGCCAATAAGGATGCTAGAGCCTCAAGCGCCTTGACTCGACCACCAGGCACGGATAAGTCAAACTGCGCGGTTGTGGCATCAAAGACAAAGTCCATGAGTGGACGAGCGGAGTCTAAGATAGGACGCAGTTT
>CAUORV010000006.1:0-26626 GCA_963507085.1 uncultured Atopobium sp. | reverse complement strand
GTCTGAGTAAATTTACTCAGACATGGCGAGAAAAACCGGCAAAACCACTCAGACATGGCGTGCTTTTCCGGCAAATTACTCAGACATGGCGAGAAAATCAGGCGCACCCAAGCGTACACCTAGCGCGCATCCAGGGCGCATCGGGCTCACACCGCCCACCTGGCGAGAACCCCGTCCACTAGCAGCGTTTCCGCACAAGAAACCCGGTATCCACACGAAGTAGATACCGGGTAGAAATCACTCGCAACCTGCGTACGCACCCCACACGCCCTAGCGCATCATCTTGACCAGGCGGACAACAGTGCCGTTGCCGGAAGGTTTCTCCTGGATAGATACGGCGTCCATAAGCAGACGCATCAGCTTGACACCGCGACCACGCTCGGCAAACTGGCCAGTCTCGGGAGGCTCTTCCTCATCGGAGATGCTAAAGCCGCTGCCGCAATCCGAGACGTCAATGACCACCCTGTCTGGATACGCAGAAACCGTGGTCAGCACGCCCTTCTCGCACGCGTGATCAATAGCGTTGCCAATAGCCTCGCCTACTGCAAGTTCAATGTCAAACTTTTGGTCCGAGGTAAACGGCAGCGTCTTTAGCAGCGCAACTGCCCTTGAGCGAGCATCGCACATCCTGTTGGGGTCAACTCTAAACGTTGTCTGAAACGACGGATGCGTACCCGGCGCAAGCGGGGTCACGCGCGACTTAGCGGCACACGTGCTTATAGGCATGAAGTCGATAAGACCCATGCGCACCAGCGCCTTAAACGCCGTTGGTTGCACGTTGGTAAGGCTCATAAGGCCGCCGAGCGTCTTCATACGTCGAACGGCGCACACGATAAAGCCCATGCCACAAGAATCGATGTACGAAACCTCCGACATGTTCAGCACAATTCTTCTGCAGCCACTGTCAATGAGCTGCTCAATCTGGGCCTTCACGCGCGGGACTCCCCTCACGTCAAGGTCAGTATTGACTGAAACAACTGCTATGTTTGGCTGCGTATACATACGTTTCTTGTTCCCGCGCTGCAACAAGAATTTCAGATATATGCATTTTTTAGCGAGAAAATCGTCTCGTTGACGAGAAGACCGTCTAGTTGCTCTTCTCGCCAGAGTTGGCACTGCTAAGCACACCAGAATCGCCGCTGCCAAGCTCGTCAAAACGCAGGGCCACCATAGCAACGTCGTCATCAAGCCTTCGGCCGGTATAGCGATCAAGCGTGCTCAAGAACCTATTGAGCAGGCCGTCAAAGCCACGAGGAACCTCGTTCATAATCATGTCTCGCAGGCCAGTTTCGCCAAAGAAAGCGCCTTCAGGGCTACGAGCTTCCGTGGTTCCGTCGGTGTAAAGCAGCAGGATATCACCTTCGTGCAAGCGAATCGTTCCGTTTTTATACTCCATGTCGTGAAACGCGCCCACAACGCCCGACTGTACGTCCAAAAGCTCAGCGTCGCCCGATTGAGCAGACACCAAAATCGCAGGTGGATGACCAGCGGAGCAGTAGGTCAGCGATGAAGTTGTAAGGTCTACAATGCCAACAAAAAGCGTTGCAAACGTCTCTACCCTCGAGAAGCCCAGCAAAAATTCATTCAACGTTGCCACCATGCGAGCAGGAGTTCTTCCCTCCCACGCATAGGCAGAAAGTGCCGTTTTAACTGCAGATGAAATAGATGCTGCCTCAATACCCTTGCCAGAAACGTCGCCCATAATAATGCACGCGCGACGACCTGGCAGCTTAATCATGCTGTAAAAATCGCCACCAACAAACGCGTCGGCGGTTGCGGACGAATAAATTCCCTCGGCAGAAATTCCTTCTACCTTCTGCAGGTCATTTTTCATGCCCGACTGCAGTGCCTGTGAGATATGTTTGTTTTGCTGGTTCTCTTCGGCACCAACGGCCAACGAGTGAACCAGAAGCATCACGCGGTCCAAGAAATCAAGCTCAATGTCGCTTAAGGGCTCAGCGTTTTCTTCTCGCAAGAAAAGCCAGGTATGCTGCTCGCCAGCAAACTTGCCCAAGAAAAGCACAGCTCCCTTGCAGGGCAAACCTTGTGCAGCAAGCGCACGACTCAGCTCAGATTCAAGCTCAACCTCTTTGACTGACGCCTCGCCCTCTCCTGTCTTGAGTCCCTCAACCGTTGAGGGAAGCGCAATCTGGTTGCCGCCATCCTGTGCGCCGCCGGCCTCCGCTGCAACCTGTGCACCACCGGCCTCCGTTGCGGCCTGCGCGCCGTCTTGCGCACCGTCCTGGGCGTCGCCAAACGCTTGCTCAGCACCAAGTGCGTGGAGCGTAATGTTGCCTGTGACCTCACAGCAATCTACCGAGAAAACCCGTGCATTCAGATCGGTGCCCACCGACCTCATAACCTGCTGTAATCGCTCACCAGAGATCTTCTCGCCCTCTGCAGCGCTATGGAGCAATCCTTGGCGCACGCGAGCTAATGCCTCGCGAAGCGCATCTCTACGCTGCGTTCTCATGGCCGACAACGCACCCACAAGCTGCACCGAGAGGTAATTTGCAATGGAGTCCAGAAGTCTTGCATCTTCAACCAAAAGCGCGCGCTTGCGCTCCCAGCCCACCTCAATCAGAGCAACAATGTGGCCACCAAACCATACAGGAACCACAAGAAAGCTGGTAAACGGAGGCAAATGACTTGCGTCAACGGTTATAACCTCACGAGTTTCTTCGTTAACAAGGTTGCGCTTTTTAACTCTTCCCTGCTTGAGCGTGCTAGAGTTCAAAGGCATGGTATGCAAGCGAAGTGCGTGCTCGGAATAAAACGTCAAACGCTCCAGAGAGCTGTTAAATGCAAAGTAGCGAGGAATTCTATCCAATGACGCACTTCTCAAAGACTCCGTTGCACCATGAAGGTGATACCCGTCTTGCTCAGCAAGATAGATAAGCGCACCATCGGCCTCGACAGTCTCTGAGAGCTCTTCTAACACGCGCTCAATAAGCTGACCCATATCTTCCGAGTCAAGCGTGTCCAAAACAATCTGAAGCGCTCCTGAGAGCCTCTTATTAGCTCGGCGAAGGTCCAACACCATTCGTTCATCATCGTGCATAGGGCTAGCCATGTCACGAAGCTTAGATGCCGTCAAAACAATAGCCTGTGTTGGAGCACCCACATAATCCGCACGTACACTCAAAACCTGCGAAGCGCCATCTTGCGCAGGAGCGGCCACCATGGAAGTGGAGCCATCAATCGCAAACGGCAACGACTCTACAGAAAACGCCTTCTGCAAGTTTTCTTGATTTGCAGGGGTAAACAAAAAGCGAACATCCAGGCCAGCAATGGTGCCGTCTTCCTTAGCAAATAAGGTTTCTGCCTCCTCATTGGCGAGAAGAACTATGCCCTCCATATTAAAAACAATGACTGCATCGCTGGTCAGCCGTAGCAACTGAGACAGAGTTGCAGCAACAGTTCCGTCGACAACTCCCTCAACACGCCTTACGCTCAGCTTGTTATCTGCCACAGTCACTCCTTACCAGCAAGGCCTAAAAACAAATCACATTGCCTAAGTATACGAAAAAGGCGGACCTCCGAAGAGATCCGCCGAAATTCCGTGGTGTCGGAGGCGGGACTTGAACCCGCACAACCGTTAGTAGGTCACTAGCACCTCAAGCTAGCGCGTCTGCCAATTCCGCCACTCCGACTTGCTTTGCAGCGAGGGATATACTAACACATCTTCTGGCAACATTTGTGAGAAAAATTAAAAACTTTTTCTCGAAAGAACTTTGCGAGAAGATCGCCTTGTCCCTTGCTTACTTCTGCCAACCAACAATGGTTGCTGGTGTGCTCTGGAAGAGTGAAGGACCAAAGTTAGCAAGACCCTTCTTAACAACGTAGCAGTCTGGACCAGTGTAGACAGGAAGGTATGCGTAAGTCTGCATCATCTTCTTCTCAGCCTCATTCATGAGCTTCATGCGCTCATCAAAGTTCTGAGTAGAGACAACCTTTGCAAACATCTCATCGGTCTCTGCGGAGCCCTGCTGACCAAAGTTGGATCCAGACTCAGAACCATAGAGCTGACCACCGTTGTTGTAAGAAGTTGAAGAGCCAACCCAACCAAAGAGGCAGACATCCCAAGAGCCAGAGGTAAGAACATCAGAGAACTCAGAAGATGGGTGAGAATCAAGGGTAAGATTAATGCCTGCGTCCTTGCACATCTTCTGGATTGCAGCAGCACGGTTCTTAACAGTAGTACCGTCACCAAACAGAGTGTAAGCAAAGGTTACCTGCTGGCCATCCTTCTCATAGTAATCGCCGTTAAGCTTGTAGCCTGCATCCTCAAGGGTCTTCTTAGCAGCAGCCTTGCGATCATCAGCAGACTTGAGGTTCTTAACATCGTCTGGGAGGTTGTTGTCATAACCAGCTGCCCAGTAAGGCCAAAGCATAGAGCCTGGTGCGTCCTCTTTCCAGTTAACACCCTGGAAGACGATGGAAACGATAGTTGCAGGATCAACAACCTGGCAGAATGCCTTACGAACTGCAACATCCTGAAGAACACCACGAGTAGAGTTGATCTCGATAACAGCAATAGACATACCAAGACCACGGCGAATCTGAGCCTTATCGCCAAGACCGGAGAAGTTAGAGAGAAGCTCAGCAGAACCAGAAACGGAACCACCGGTAGTGTCAACCTCTTCGTTCTTGAATGCATTAATGGAAGCCTGGGTATCCATCTGTTTGTAGACAAGGGTATCAAGCTTAGGAGCGTCACCCCACCACTTTGGATTTGGCTTGAAGGTAACCTGAGAATCATCGAAAGAATCAACGATGTAAGGGCCAGAACCAAGCTCATTGTTTGGCTGATTGATGTAGCCATTGTTGAAGAAGTCTGGATCCTGAAGCTTTGGGTGCAGAGCATAGCTCAAGATGCTCTCGATTGGATAGACTGCTTCCTTCATGGTAATAACAGCAGTCTTAGCAGTATCGCCCTGCTCAACAGACTCATACTTGTTATAACCATCAGTTGAAGAAACCGCAAACTTTTTATTCTGACCACTCATAGTGATGAATGCGGTCTGAATTGCGGTCCAATCAATAGCGGTACCATCGTTGAAGGTAGCCTGATCAGTGAAGGTCAGGGTAGCAACCTGCTTGCCGTCCTTCTCCTCTACCTTGAATTCCTTGATGTAATCCTTGTTTGGCTCAAACTTATCACCATCAGCATTGTTAAGGAACAGGTCACGAGGGTTGATAAGACCGTGAAGGATGTTCATGTAAGAGGTATTACCAGCAAGTTGGTAGTAATTCCACTGTGGACCAATCTCGGTGATTGGCTGGGTCAAAGTACCGCCATCCTTAACCTCATCACGAGACTTAGGATTGTTGTACGTCTTGCCCTTCTCTGGAAGTGGAAGCTGATCCAGAGGAGTGTTTGCAGGGGAGCCGTCCTGTGGCTCAGTTCCAGTATTGGAAGAGCTGCTCTGAGGATTTGATGGAGCACAACCAGCAAGGCCAAGGCCTGCGGCGGTGATTCCAGTCAGAGCAAAGAACGAACGACGGGAAAAACTGTCAGCCATATGATCACCCATTTCGTTAAAGGCCTACAGATATTCACTTAACTATACGAAATTGCCTGAAAATACTCCATAGCAGAAACATTCCCGTAACAACCTGGTTCACTATTTGTAACAAAGAAAACCCGCACCTAGTTTTAAGTGCGGGTTTTCAGAAAATTTATTGAATCTTTGTTACTCGTTAGAGATGTGGGTTGCAGGAACCAGCTTACCGTCCTGGTAAATCATGCGCTCACGGGTACGCTCAATCTTTGGATCAGGAATTGGAATAGCCGAGAGAAGCGCCTTAGTGTAAGGATCTTGTGGGTTAGTAAAGACGTCTTCAGTCTCACCGTACTCAACAATCTTGCCCAGGTGCATAACAGCAACCGTGTCAGAAATATGACGAATAACAGCAAGATCGTGAGCAACAAAGAGATAAGAAATCTTCAACTGAACCTGAAGATCCTCAAGGAGGTTAATAATACCTGCCTGAATGGAAACGTCCAGAGATGCAATTGGCTCATCCAACAGAAGAATCTTTGGACTTGTTGCAAGAGCACGAGCAATAGCAATACGCTGACGCTGACCACCAGAGAACTGGGATGGGAAGCGGTCAACATAGTCTGGGTTGATACCAACCAGACGCATAAGCTCGCCAATACGAGTATTAATATCCTCTTTGTTCCAACCCTGTGCCTGAAGTGGCTCAGCCAAAACGTCATAGACAGGCATACGTGGGTCCAGAGAACTCATTGGATCCTGGAAGATAACCTGAAGATCTTTACGAAGCTCTCTACGCTGTGCAGCATTCTTAAGCTCAGCAACATCTTTGCCAAGGACTGTAATACGACCATCCTCAGGCTTCAGCAGATCCATAATCTGCATCAGAGTTGTTGATTTACCAGAACCAGACTCACCAACAAGCGCAAGGGTTTCTCCCTCATGGATCTCAAAGCTTGCACGGTCAACAGCAGTCATAGTGCCCTTGCTGCGCCTAATAAAGCCCTTACCCTGAACAGGGAAAGTCTTGGTAAGATTCTCAACCTTAAGTACAACAGGACGCTCGTTACGAGGAACATCAACCCACTTTGGAAGGATTGGCTCAAAGTCTGGATACACCTCAGCATACGTGAGGTTCTTCTCGCAAATCTCCTGAAGGTGGTGGCAAGATGCCAAGTGACCCTCGGCAGCATTTGCAGGAAGCAGCACTGGTTCTTTCTTGGAGCATTCCTCGGTAGCCATAGGACAACGTGGGTTAAAAGGACAACCAGTTGGAATGGCAGCAAGTGATGGTGGATTACCCTTAATAGGAACAAGCCTGTGCTCTGCCTGAAGGTGAGGTTTTGGAACAGCACCCAGAAGACCCATGGTATAAGGATGCCTTGGCTCAGCAAAAAGTGTATCAACACTTGCGCGCTCTACGCCACGTCCTGCATACATAACCATAATGTCATCAGCGGTACCTGCAACAACACCAAGGTCGTGAGTAATCAGAACAACTGCTGCGCCAGTCTCTTTCTGTGCAACCTTCAAGACGTCAAGAATCTGAGCCTGAATAGTTACGTCAAGAGCGGTGGTTGGCTCGTCTGCGATGATGATGTCAGGGTTGTTTGCAATAGCAATTGCAATGACAACACGCTGGCGCATACCACCAGAGAACTCATGTGGGAAAGAATCCAGACGATTCTCTGGGTCAGTAATACCAACAATGGAGAGAAGCTCAATACAACGCTTACGAACGTCTGCCTTGCTCATGTGAGGATTATGAGTAAGCAGAGCTTCTGCAAGCTGATCTCCAATAGAGAACATTGGAGTCAAAGCAGATAGTGGATCCTGGAAGATCATAGAAATCTTAGTGCCACGAAGCTTTGACATCTCTTCATCGGTCTTACCAATGAGCTCCTCATTACCAAGCTTAATGGAGCCAGTAACGTGAGCATTGTCATCAAGAAGACCAATAAGAGACAGGGCGGTTACTGACTTACCAGAGCCGGACTCGCCTACGATACCAAGGGTACGGCCACCCCAGAGGTCAAAGTTAACACCGCGAACTGCGTCTACACGACCAGCCTCAGTATTAAAGGATACCTTGAGATCACGAACGGAAAGAACTGGATCTCCTGTTGGAGCACCCTTTGGACCGTTTGATTCAAGCAGCTCGTAGCGAAGGACATCATCCATCTCTACACTTCCCTGCTTTGTTGAAGTAGTAGTAGTGTCAGACATTATGCACGCTCCGTAGTTTCTTCAGAAACGATGCTTCCCTCAAGATCACCGAGCTGAGCGTCATCCTTGGAAGAATCCTCTTCCTGATCTTTAACGCTACCAGCAGCGCGTGAATAAGGGTCAAAGGCATCACGAAGGCCGTCGCCGATGAGCTGCAGGCCAACACAAACAACAATCAGAAATGCCGATGGAATCAGAATCATCCATGGAGTAGTAAGCATTGCAGAAGAACCAGCACTCAAGAGATAACCAAGAGAGGTATCTGGTGCCTTGATACCAAGACCCAAGAAGCTGAATGCAGTCTCAGAGTTAATGCCACCAATAACAGCCAAGACCAAATCAATAATAAGAATTGAGCCAAGGTTTGGAATAAGGTGACGAATAATGATGGTAAATGGTGGCACACCCATATACTTAGCGGCCTTGACGTAATCTCTCTCACGCAAAGACAGAGCCATGGTGCGGATAGTACGTGCACGACCAATCCAACCAAAAGCAGTTAAACCAAAGATAAGCATGAGCCAACCAGACTCACCGCCTGATGCGCGAACAATCATAGCAACCAGCAAGAAGCTAGGGATGACCATGAGCATATCAAGAAGCCACATACCAATCTTCTCTGGAATGCCGCGGACATAAGCAATGGCAGTACCAATAATTGCAGAAATGATAGTAGTCAAAATTGCATAGCTGATACCAATGGTCAAAGAACGGCCAAGGCCGTGGACAACACAGGCATACAGGTCAATACCAGCACCATCAGTACCAAACCAATGCTTTGCATTAGGAGCCATGTTAATTGCAGTAAAGTCAGCATCTGTGTAATTAAATGGGGTGGCATATGGTCCAAAAACTGCAATAAGAACCATAACTCCAAGAATAATCAAACCGATTACTGCAGAACGCTGGCGGAAGAAACGCCTTGTAATCAAGCCAGCATAGCTAATTCTTTTAACTTCTTTGTTCTCAGACTTAGCATCTGCCTGAAGCTCACGTTCAGCATTAGTAAGACCTGCATCAATGGAGACGTTTTTCTCGTCTTTATTCTGAAGTTCTTCTTTAGACATGTCCGCCTCCTTAGCTCATCTTAATTCGTGGATCAAGAGCAGCAGCAAAGAGGTCAGCCAGAAGAGCGCCAACAAGAGTCATTGCGCCAGAGAAAGCTGCAACTGCAACTGCACCGTGAATATTGTTGTTGTTAATACAGTTAATGAAGTACTCACCAAGACCGTGAATTGCAAAGACCTTCTCGGTCATAACAGCACCTGTGAAGATACCTGCAAGAGAGAAAGCAACTGAAACAGCGGTTGGAATCAAAGAAACGCGAAGAGCGTGCTTACGAATTGCCTTCTTACGAGTGAGGCCCTTGGCGCGAGCGGTACGAACATAATCTGCGTGCATCTCGTCAAGTAGGTAGGTACGCTGAGAGAGGTGGTAACCAACGGAACTTACGATAGTAAGAACAATGGTTGGAAGAATAATGTGCTGTAGGAAGTCAATAAGCCAAGTAAAGAAGTTTCCGGTATCTCCACTAGAAAGATCGGTAACGTAGAAAATACGAGAACCGGCACGTGCGTTAATCTCGATTGCTGCAAAAACAATCAAGATTGCCATAACAACAGTTGGGATAACAAGCAAAACCGAAGCAACGCCACTTAAGAAACGGTCCTGCCACTGATACTGGCGCTGAGCGGTATAAACACCCAGGCTGACGCCAATAACAACAGACAAAATGGTTGCTGGAGTCATAAGCAGAATAGAAGACATGAACCTAGAGCTCATCTCACGGTTAACATTATCGCCCGTTGGAGTCATACCAAGATCAAACTTAGTAAGCAGATTGGTAATCCAGACCTGATAACGCTCAATAACTGGGGTCTTATCATTCAGATTAGTCCTATACAGGTTTTCCTCAATAGACTCCTGTGGAGGACGTGGAGTACGCTGCTCAAAGTTGGAGCGTGGGTTCATAAATGATGATGCGAGGAAGAATGTGAGTGAAGTTGCAACAAAAATCATCACAATGTAGCTCAAAATCCTCTTTGTAACGTACCAAACAAACCGTGCCATTGACTCTCCTCACCGCCTTGCGCTTATCCACCTGATAAGCGAGGTTTTCTCGGTATGGCAACCTAGCATTCCTACAACAAACATGCCGTGAATACACAGCAAAGTGCAATTTTACCATGGATAAGTTGTCTAACCCAAAAATATCTCTTAGATATCCAAGATTATGCATACCAATCCCAGTAAAACGTATCCACATATAATGACTGTTAAAGTCCAGCATGCAGATCACAATCAAATTTGTTTACATATGAGAAACGTTATTGAAAATTCTGTTAAGAAGTAAAAGAAAACTACTATCTGTCGCGTCCAACCATTTTGCCGTTATTCCCAACAGCAAATTTTCACATGCTCCACAGGCTACGAATAAAAAATGCCGAGAAACTCGGGTTTCTCGGCAGGTAATCCAAATATGCAAGCGACTGTTTAGCCAATAGCGCCAACAGGGAATGTCAAAGCCATCACAATAGCGCAGACCATAAAGATGGTTGTAGTGATGATGGTAAGGCGATCAAGGTTCTTCTCCATAATGCCTGAACCAGCGCTTGCGTTATACATAGAAGAAGCAATCATGTCAGAAACGCCAGTGCCCTTTCCGGAGTGTGCCAGAACAAGCAGCACCGTCAAAATGCCAGAAAGTACAAACAGCACCAAAAGAATTGTATTCAGAACGCCCACGAGGTTCCCCCTCTTGCTGGCGAGAAGATCCAGCCCTAGTTATTTTTACGTACAAGAGAAAAGAATAGCACACGCCACTCCCCTTTGGGAATGACGTGTGCCAAGTTGTAAAACAAACAAGAACTTAACAGATGAGCCAAGCGCCTAACCGGAGTAAGGAGCTTTGCCAGAGTTTAGTTCATTGCGCTCTTTACCATTGCAACGAAGGAATCAGCCTTAAGAGATGCGCCACCAACAAGTGCACCGTCAACGTCCTCTTTCTCGAGGAAGCCGCCAACGTTCTCTGGCTTTGCAGAACCGCCGTAAAGAATACGGATGCCATCTGCAATTTCTGCGCCAAAGATCTCTACCAGGGTCTTGCGGATTGCGCCGCAAACTTCCTGTGCGTCATCAGCAGTTGCAGTCATGCCAGTACCGATTGCCCAGATTGGCTCGTAAGCAATAACGTACTTGGAAGGATCAGTGATCTCTAGACCCTTGGTGTCTGCCTTAATCTGGTCAACAACAAACTGAACGTGAGTACCAGCGTTACGAACCTCAAGAGACTCACCGCAGCAAGAAATAGGAACGATGTCATGAGCCATCAGTGCCTTTGCCTTGCGGTTAATGTCCTCGTCGGTCTCGCCAAAGTAGCCACGACGCTCAGAGTGACCAATGATGCAGTAAGTTGCACCAACAGAAGTCAGCATTGCTGGAGAGGTCTCACCAGTAAATGCGCCAGACTCCTCCCAGTACACATTCTGTGCAGAGAGAGCAACAGAAGAGTTGGCCTGGGTAAGAACCTCAGAGACGCCCTTAAGGTCTACAAGAGGTGGAGCAATAACAACATCAACGTTTCCAGTACCGGAAGCAAGCTGATCGACAATTCCCTGAGCAAGCTCAACGCCCTCAGCGAAAGTCTCATTCATCTTCCAGTTGCCTGCGATCATACGATTACGCATCGAGAAGCGCCTCCACTCCTGGAAGTGCCTTACCCTCAACGAGCTCCATGGAAGCGCCGCCGCCAGTGGAAATCCAGCTCATCTTGTCAGCAAGGTGGAACTTGTTAACTGCTGCAACGGAATCGCCGCCGCCGATGATAGAGGTGCAATCAGCATCTGCAACAGCACGAGCAATAGCCTCGGTGCCTTTTGCGAACTGATCAAACTCGAAGACACCCATAGGACCATTCCAGAAGACGGTCTTTGCGCCCTTGATAGCCTCAGAGTAAAGCTCAACAGTCTTAGGACCAATGTCCATACCCATGCGGTCTGCAGGAATCTGATCGGAAGGAACTACCTCACCAACAGCGTCCTCACCAAAGTGATCGGTAACAACGTTGTCAACAGGAAGCAGAATCTTAACGCCCTTCTCCTCTGCCTTCTTGAGCATCTCGCCTGCGCGCTCAATCCAGTCTGGCTCCTGAAGAGAAGTACCAACGGTATAACCCTTTGCCAAGAAGAAGGTGTATGCCATACCGCCACCGATGATAAGGGTATCAGCGGAGTCGATAAGGTGATCAAGAACACCAATCTTAGAAGAAACCTTGGAGCCACCAACGATAGCTACAAGTGGGCGCTCTGGGTTAGAGAAGATAGAGGTAAGAGTGTCAACCTCTTTCTCAAGCAGGAAGCCAGCGTATGCAGGAAGGTAAGCTGCTGGTCCAACAACGGAGCCCTGTGCACGGTGAGCGGTACCAAAGGCATCAAGAACAAAGATGTCACCATAAGATGCAAGGGTCTTTGCAATCTCTGGATCGTTCTTCTTCTCACGCTTGTCAAAACGGACGTTCTCAAGAACAAGAACCTCGCCGTCCTTGAGTGCGTCTACAGCCTCACGGGCCTTCTCGCCATAGGTGTCCTCAACAAACTTAACCTCGCGGCCAAGAAGCTCAGCAAGCTTCTCTGCAGCTGGGCGCAGGGAAAGCTCTGGCTGGAAGCCGGTGCCATCTGGACGGCCAAGGTGGCTCATCAGGATGACCTTTGCGTTGTGGTCGAGAAGATACTGGATGGTTGGAAGTGCAGCGCGAACGCGGGTGTCGTCAGTAACAACGCCGTCCTTTAGAGGCACGTTGAAGTCAACGCGCATAAGAACGCGCTTACCGTCAACATCTGCATCGCGGACAGTCTTCTTTGTAAAAGCCATGTCACTCCTTTAAATACGTTTCCAACAAAAGAAGGCGCGATCGCGGCAGATGCTGCGACCGCGCCTAAGGCGTCTATGTAACTAGAACTTAAGCAACGAACTTCTCGAAGTACTTGATGGTGCGGACCATCTGAGAAGTGTAGGAGTTCTCGTTGTCGTACCAAGAGGTAACCTGAACAAGAGTGGTGCCATCGCCAAGGTCAGAGCACATGGTCTGAGTTGCGTCGAAGATGGAGCCGTGGGTCTCGCCGACGATGTCGCGGGAAACAATGTCATCCTCGTTGTAACCAAAGGTCTCTGGGATGGTCTCTGCATAAGCCTTCATTGCAGCGTTGACCTCGTCAACGGTGACCTTCTTGTCAACAACAGCATAGAGGTTGGTGAGGGAGCCAGTTGGCGTAGGAACGCGCTGAGCAGCACCAATGAGCTTGCCGTTGAGCTCAGGAAGAACAAGGCCAATAGCCTTTGCAGCACCGGTGGAGTTAGGAACGATGTTCTCTGCGCCAGCACGGGAACGACGGAAGTTACCCTTGCGCTGTGGGCCGTCGAGGATCATCTGGTCACCAGTGTATGCGTGAATGGTGGTCATGATACCGGACTTGATAGTTGCGAAGTCGTTGAGACCCTTTGCCATAGGAGCAAGGCAGTTGGTGGTGCAGGAAGCTGCGGAGATGATGTTGTCATCTGCAGTGAGGGTCTCATGGTTAACGTTGAAGACGATGGTTGGGAGGTCATTGCCTGCAGGAGCAGAAATGACAACCTTCTTAGCACCAGCGTTGATGTGAGCCTGTGCCTTGTCCTTAGAAGTGTAGAAACCGGTGCACTCAAGAACAACGTCAACGTTGAGATCGCCCCAAGGCAGGTTGTTAGCGTCTGCCTCCTTGTAAATAACAATCTCGTGACCGTCAACGATGATGGAGTGGTCAGTTGCCTCTACCTTGTGATCGCGGGAATAGTTGCCCTGAGTAGAGTCATACTTCAGAAGATATGCAAGCATCTCTGGAGAAGTAAGGTCGTTGATTGCAACAATCTCGGAACCCTCGTGACCAAACATCTGCCTAAATGCAAGGCGACCAATGCGGCCAAAACCGTTAATAGCAACCTTTACTGCCATACGTAATGCTCCTTTCGGTGACCCAGAGCCATTCTCCGGATTCATTAACATTTAAACCGTACACCGAGTATTTTACCGCACTCGCCGATAACTTATGCATCTTTTTCTAAATCCTGAACGATTTTTTCCAAACGAAGCAATCGGTGATACATAGCGGACTTGGATACGGGTGGTACAAACGACTCCCCCAGTGCTGATAATGACAGCTCAGGGTTATCTTTTCGTGCAAGACAAAAATCTCTGACCGCTGGCGGCAGGGCTCTGAGTCCAATGAGTTTCTCGGCCTTTTCTATGAGCGCTAACTGGTCTGCTGCTGCATTTGAAGACCGCGTTTGATTAGCCATCTCTGCGTTAACAACTCGGTTTACGTTGTTGCGATAATGCTTTTGCACGCGGGTAAACGCAATAGCGCGCGCCATAGTGGGCGCACCAATCTCTCGCAAAAACTTGATGATGTCGTCAGAACTCTTAAGGTAGACGGCATAAATTTCTCTGGTACGCATGAGTGCATTGGTATGGCGGTTACGATGATTAAGACGCGCCTTGACTCCAATGGATCCCATAAGTTTTACCAGTTCACTGGCAAATCTTTCACCCGAGACAGCAATCTCTAGGTGAAAATCTTTTAAAGGATCAGCTAAAAATCCGCCCGCCATAAATGCTCCGCGCAAAAAAGCACGCTGCGCCTGCTTAGTGCGAATAACGCTCTTTGGAATACCGCTTACCAGGCCTTCTCCCGGTATGTAAATACCAAGAGCAGAAAGCGCTTCTGCAAGCGAATCCTGGTTAGAAATCTCAAGCAAATAGTTGCGTTTTTTATGCATGATAGAGCGACGGTACTCAACAGAAGTACCCAGATCAAACAAACGGCGAGAAGAGCTAATAACCGTACGGGCAACCGTGCCTGTCTCGGTAACAATGCGAACGGCAAATTTACCAGGACCGTGCATCGATAACGTGCCTGAGACACGAATAAGTGCGGAAAGCTGGGCTAATTCACAGTCCGTCTGAATTTCTGGTACGCTGACCAGCTCATTTTTTACCAAGGCAGTATAGGACATGACAGACTAACTTCTACTCAGCCTGCTGAGACTTCTTCTGAGCCGCATCAAGATCGCGATGGAACAGCGTTACGCGATAGCCCTGGCTGGTAAGATGCTCTGCCGTAGCACGGGCGATTGCAACGCTTCTATGCTGGCCACCTGTACAACCTACCGCAATAGAGAGCAAGCTTTTGCCTTCCTGTACATAACCAGGCATAACCACATCTAGCAGCTCAAACCAAGACTTAAGGAATTTCTTGGTAGTGCCATGCGTAAGGACAAACTGAGCTACTGGCTCATCAAGACCGGTAAGTGGCCTGAGCTCTGGATCATAGTAAGGATTGGGCAGGAAGCGCACGTCAATCATAAGGTCAGCCTCAACGGGCAAACCATTTTTGAAGCCAAAGGAAAATACGCTAACATCCATAAGCTGCTGTTCAGCAAGCTCTGAAAATGCGCGACGAAGACGACTCTTGAGCGTATTAGTGCGCATAGATGAGGTATCTAAAACCACATCTGCCAGCGCTTTTATGTCTTGAAGCTGTAAGCGTTCCCTAGAAATTGCAGATAAGAGATTTTCTCCCTCCTGCGCCAAAGGATGACGACGGCGGTTCTCGCTATAGCGACGCATAAGCACTTCGTCTGAAGAGTCCAGATACACAATCTTGTAGGTAAGCTCATGATCTGCAAGAGACTTCAACGCTTCAGAAATGTCATCAAAAAGACCTTGCGAGCGCAAATCACAGGTAACTGCCAGATGACGACCAACGCCCGTGTTAATGCCCACAAGGTTAGAAAGCTGCAAAATAAGAGCTGGTGGCAGGTTATCAATACAGAAATAACCCATGTCCTCAAACACATGAAGCGCCTGCGTGCGACCCGATCCAGACATACCCGTAATAATGACAATGTCGGGAATAACTGAAGGTGTAGGATCGTTTTTCTTCACAGGCGCTCCTTAAATACGTGACGAGAAAACCTTACCGCTCCAAGCGTTAATCCTCAAGTGCTGCTGCGAACCAAGAGGTAATTGAAGTTGGGTGCGTAATGGCAGTACCTGAAACAACTGCCCAAGCGCCTGCATCAAGAGCATCTTTTGCGTCTTGAGGTGTGTGGACGTGACCCTCGCAAATAATAGCAATACCTGGGAACTCGGTAGTTGCCTGCTTGAGAAGGGCAATGTCAGGACCATCATCAAGCGTTGTATCAATAGCAGCCTTGTTGTGAGAAAGTGTGGTTGAAACAAGGTCACAACCAGCGGCAACAGCGCGACGGATATCATCCATAGTCATGCAGTCAGCCATAATCAGCACGTCAGACTCTGCACGGAGCGCCGCAACGGTCTCTTCAAAGGTTCTACCATCTGGCCTTGGGCGGTCTGTTGCATCCAAAGCAACAACGTCTGCACCTGCGTGAATACAAGCGCGCGCATGACGAAGCGTAGGAGTAATGTAGACGCCTTCATGACCCTCTTTCCAGAGGCCAATGACAGGAATTTCAACCCTTCCCTTAATGGCAGAGATATCAGACAAGCCCTGGCACCTAATAGCTGCGGCGCCACCAAGCTCACAAGCGCGGGCAATCTGAGCCATGGTCTCTGGATGCCTCATAGGCTCACCAGGATACGCCTGGACGCTAACGATGAGTTTTCCTTTAAGTGACTCAACAAGCTCTGAGTGTGCCACGGTATTCTCCTTACCAGAATGTACGTACGTTAAAGGTATGTGTCTTTGCGGCGTGCTGGATTAGCAAGCAATTTGCCTGCTGGCACACTTCTTGCCTAAAGACGCGTCTCTAAATAGCCAGGTAGAACAAGGTTTTCTGCAGCTCCAATAAGAGGGGCTTCTCCACCAAGGGTACCCTTCACAATAGGTGTTGCCTGAACAGGAGGCATGGCCTGCAACTTAAAAGCAGCCTCAAGTGCCTCGTGCCAGTACTTACCGCACTCTGCAACGGAACCAGACAGAATGATGACAGAAGGGTCAAGCATGTTGCACATGCTGCCCAAGACCTCACCAAGCGCGCGGCCTGAGCGCTCCTCTGCAGCCTGCGCGATCTTCTCGCCAGCAAGAGCCCTGCGGTCAATCTCAGCGCCATCAAGAGCAGAACCGTCTTCAAGCGTATCGGAGCCGCCAAGGCGGACGTACTCGCGAATAATGCCAGGACCTGCGGAAACAGGCTCAAGGTGAGAAGTTCCACCACAGGGGCAATCAACGCCTGCAGCTGCTGGAGTTGCAACGTGACCAATGTGACCAGCCTCGTCGTGAGCGCCCAACATCAAGATGCCGTGGTTCACAAAAGCGCCACCAATGCCCGTGCCAACAGCTACGGTAAGAACGCTATCTTTGCTGTGACCAGCACCGTGACGAGCCTCGCCCAGAGCGTGAGCATGAACGTCATTAAGGACGCTGCACGGAAGGCCAAACTCGCTGGTAACTGCAGAGCCAAGAGCGGTTCCGCCCCAGCCGGGCATAAGCTCATTTGCGTAGGTGATGTCGCCCGTACGAGGGTCAACAACACCAGCAGAAGAAATGCCGACGCCAGAAATGGTAAGACCCAGCTCTTGTGCACGAGCAAGAGCCTCTCTAATTGCCTGGAGAACGGTGGCAAGAACCTGCTTGCCACCCTCTTTTGCGTTAGTTGGGACCTTCTTTACGGACTGGACGTTTGGAGCGTCAGTGCCGTTAAGGGTGACTATGCCACAGGCAATTTTTGTGCCGCCAATATCAACAGCACAAACATGAGTTGGAGAAAAAGACTTAGAATCCATGGTGTCCCCTCTTGTTTAGAGAAGGCCGTTTGCAATAAGAACCTGCTTGATTGCCTCACGGTTCTGGCCATCAAGTGGCTTAACAGGACGAGGCATCTGGTCAGAATCAAAGATACCCATGAGGTTAAGTGCGCACTTGAATGCACCAACGCCAGCGCCATAGCCCTGAACGCCTGAAGTGACATCAAAGATGTGGGAAATCTCGTTGAGTCGGTCCTGCTCACGCTTGACCTCTGCCCAGTTACCTTCCTGAGCTGCCTTCCACATGCGGACGTAGCCCTCTGGCTCAACATTAGCAAGGCCAGGAACAGAACCGTCTGCACCAGAAAGAAGAGCGCCGTCAACAACAATCTCGTGACCAGTCAGCAGAGTCAGAGGGTGACCGTTCTTCTCGTTCTCCTGAACAAGATACCTGAAGGAAACGTCATCGCCAGAAGAGTCCTTAACACCTGCAAGAACGCCCTCTGCGCCCAGACGAGCAAGCATCTTCCAAGGAAGTTTAGTGTGAACGCAGACAGGAATGTCATACGCAAACAGAGGTGCATCCAGCTCCTGGTGGAGAATGCGGAAGTGCTCCTCAACATCAGCTGGGCCGCCAAGTGCGTAGAAAGGAGCGGTTGCTACAAGAGCATCTGCGCCCAGCGCGAGGGCACGGCGACCGTGCTCCAAGACACGCTCGGTCTCGGTATCAATGATGCCCACAAGGACCGGAACACGGTGGTCAACAATGCGAACAGCCTCGCGAACAATCTGATCGCGACGCTCATCAGTTGCAAAAACAACCTCACCGGAAGAGCCGAGGAAGAAAAGGCCGTCTACGCCAGCCTCAATGAGACGATTAATGGAGCGCTCAAACGACACAACATCAAGCTGATGGTCTGGGGTATCTGGGGTTACAACTGGTGGAACAACACCGCTAAATGGTACGTTACTGGACATGCTTTATCCTTTCACACGTTGGAAAATCCAACTGGTTTCATACAACAATGTACTGAAGTAGCCGACCAAAGCATTGATCAAAAGCAACTTCAAAGAACCTACGTAATTATAGTCCGCTTAGTTATGACAAAGCCCTGATATAACCTCGCAGAGATAGTTGATTTGCTCGTTCTCAAACTGATTGATGCGCTCGTGGCCATACTTGGGGTACACGCGCATTTCCTTCTGTCCTGGCAAGCGATTGTACAGCGCAAACGTTCCTTCAGTTGGAGCGCTTTGGTCCAGCAAAGCCGTTCCGATAAGCGCTGGAACACGCACCAGCTCTGCCGCGCACGCGCTGTCGAGAAGACCGACCGCGTCGATAGCTGCATCTGATTGCGGAGTGTCTCCGCACCCGACATGTGCGCGCAGGGTTGTTGCGTTGTCGGCAAAGAGCGGGTTCAGCGCCATGGTAGCGCTCACTTCCTTGGGCAGAAGTGCCGCCGCAAACAAAGCCTGCGAGCCGCCTAGACCTTCTCCCCAGGTGACGGTTGTGCGTCCCAGGAAGCGCGAGGCAACCGAGGTAGCTACCAGCGCGTCATCGATGAGCTGCTTGAGCGTGGAGGATGCAGCGTCATCTGGGTTGATGAGCGCGCCCGCAAGCTCCTCTGCCGTCAACACTCCCCTCCAAGCGTCTTTGAGTGACGCTTCGCATGGCCGAGCCTCTAGGGCTACAACAGGCAGACCAAGTGCCGAGAAGCGCAAAAGGTGCAGCCAGCTGCGCACTCCCCGACCAAGATCGGAGAAGAGCACCACTGCTGGTAGCTCTGTCGTTGCTGACGGCTCAGCCGCAGGCAGGGCCTCCACTGCGGTGGTCAGCTCTGCTGCCGATGCGGTCGCTGGAAGAATGACGCGAGCGCTCAGTTGCGTCTGGTCGGTTGAGGCAAAGATAATGCGCTTGAACGTTGCGGTCTGGGTAGCGGATGGCAGGTCAATGACACTTTCTACCTGTGTATTTTGTGCAAACGCTACAGACGTCTCCCAAAATGATTCAAAGTTTGATGGTCTAAGCCAAGCACCGCGATAAGAGCGAGCATCTTCAAGCCTTTGTGTTAAGCCTCTCATGCTCTCACCTCGCATTCTGCTTGAGCAGGAAATGACGAGCCCAACTCTTTAAGAGCTTGCTCTCCATTTTCTGAGCAGAAGAAATCGATGATTTTATCGTCAAAATCACCAATCTCTTCATGCGCGTAGCCTGGATACAACAAATGTCTCTTTGGACAGGGCAGAGCATTGTAAGCAGCAAACTGAGCCTCTGGTGGAACTACCGGATCATCAAGTCCAGTACCAAAAAGCACAGGACAGGTAACCAGACGTGCAAAATTGGCTGAATCAATGTAGGCAAGCTTTGCAAAGACCTCATCAACGCGAGAGCCGTCTGCATCAAACCAGCGGGAATAATAGCGGATTCCCTCGTAGGCAACCTCATCAGCATTAAGCTCCCACACACACCTAAAATCAGTGAGGAAGGGATAAAGAATTGCTGCCCTATTAATCAGGTCTTGATTGAGTGCGCAGGTAGCAAGACCAATACCACCTCCCTGCGAGGCACCGTTTACAAAAACGCGATCTGTATCAATTCCTTCAAGCTGGCGAACAATTCTGCAGAGTAAGCGAATGTTCTGATACAGATGCACAAAGTAAAGGTCCTCTACTGGTCCATCTAGTCCGAGCACCAAGTGGCCCGAGACGGTAGTGCTCTTGTACGAGCTTCCGTCCAAACTACGGCCACCCTGCCCAGGATTATCAAGCGCAATCAGCGAGCAGCCTAAGCCCAAAAATGAGCTCTGCTCAAACCAACTGCGAGAAGCCCCTGGATAACCATGGAACTGTAAAACAAGCGGAGTTTGTACGCCTAAGGCAGTCTGTGGTCGCAGGTACTTTGCGTAGACTTCCGCGCCATCAATTCCCACAAACGTCAAATCAAAAAAGCGAGCTAAAGCAGATGACGTGACTTCTGTTGAAGGTACAATCTGCCAGCTGAGAGGAGCGTTATCCGCCTCCTCCATACGTGCCTTCCAAAACGCCTCAAAATCTGAAGGATAAGGCGTCAGAGCATGAGCTGCCTTCAATTCTGCAAGCTCAAGCGTTTCTTGGTGCATTGATCCACCTAACAAGCTAAAAGAGCGCAGCCTAAGCTGCGCTCTGGTCAAACAAAAACGTAAGCGCTACTCACCCAGTTTAGGATGAAGCAAAGATGGCGCAGCACCCAAAAGCGTCTTAGTGTAAGGATCTGTTGGATGCTCAAAGACCTGCTTAGCAGGACCATCTTCCATAATCTGGCCGTGATTCATAACAATGATGCGGTCAGAAACATAGCGGACAGTCTGAATATCGTGCGAAATAAAAATCATCGAGAGACCCAGCTCAGACTTGAGGTCGGTGAGCAGATTCAAGATCTGTGCGCGAACAGAAACGTCCAGTGCGGAAGTAGGCTCGTCAGCAATGATTGCCGATGGGTTCAGAGAAAGCGCACGTGCAATTGCAACACGCTGACGCTGACCACCAGAGAGCTGACCAGGAAGGGCGCGAAGTGCGGAATGTGGAAGTCCTACCAAACCGACAAGCTCATTAATACGGGCTTCTCGCTCCTCTTCTGTTCCTACCTTGTGCACGAGCAGTGGATCCATGAGCTGGTCTTTAACAATCATACGAGGGTTAAGAGCAGTTGCTGGGTCCTGGAAGACAACAGAGACAACGCGGCCAATCTGCTTTCTAAGCTCTGGAGTACGCTTGGTAACATCCATTCCCTTGAAGTACACATGACCGGACGTTGGTGACTGAAGGCCACACATGACATTTGCGGTAGTAGACTTTCCGCAGCCAGACTCACCAACAATACCAATGGTCTCACCAGGCATAAGCTTGAGAGAAACATTCTGTACTGCGTGAACCTTATTAGGCTTAAAGATTGAACCCGTACGTGTTTTAAACGTAACCGAAATGTCATCGAGGAAGATAATTGGCTGCTCTTCAGTTGTTGTAGCCATTTACCTCACCTCCTTTTGAGAACGCTCAAGGTAAGGCACAAGACCATGCTCCTTCAGATATTCATCAGGCAGCTCGGAGAAACGATGGTGTTTACCAGGAATCTCCTTGATAACAGGGTGAACCTCAAGACCCAAGTCTGGGTGACTTGAACGAGGAGCAAACCTATCGCCTGTTGGGAAGTCTTCTGGAGAAGGAACAGAACCTGGTACCTGGTGAAGCCTGGTACCGTCCTGTGCGCCTTCCTCAATGGAAAGAACGGAGCCGAGAAGACCGCGGGTGTACTCGTGAACAGGATTGGTCAGAAGCTCAGTAGTAGCTGCCTGCTCAATAACCTGACCTGCGTACATAACGGTAATCTCAGAAGCAACCTCTGCAACAAGTGCAAGGTCGTGGCTAACAAAGATCATTGCGAAGCCAAGACGACGCTGGAGGTCATTCAAGAGCTTGATAACCTGCTTCTGAACAGTAACGTCCAGAGCGGTTGTTGGCTCGTCGCAGATAACCAATGAAGGATCACGGGTTAATGCCATAGCAATCAGAACACGCTGACGCTGACCACCAGAAAGCTCATGTGGATAAGACTCAAGCGTACGCTTTGGATCCAGACCAACAAGCTCCAGAAGCTCCTCTGCGGAACGAGTGCCTCCCCTGCTGGTAAGTTGCTTCATCTGAGAAGAGATAAGCATGGAAGGGTTCAGCGAAGACAGAGCATCCTGGTACACCATTGCAAGCTCGTGACCAAGCAACTTGCGGTGCTCTTCTTTGGAGAGCTTCAGGAGGTCTTGGTCTTTGTAGAGAACCTGACCAGTAATGGTCTCTTTTGGATCAGTCAGACCCATGATGACCTTGGTGGTAATAGACTTGCCGCAGCCAGACTCGCCAACCAGTGCCATGCACTGACCAGGACGAACATCAAAGCTTACGTGGTCAACAACCTTAACGTCTCCGTGAGACTCAAAGCTGATGCAAAGATCTTTAACACTGAGCAATGGAGCAACATCAAAGTCTGGCTTACGTCTGTCTGTTCTGGACAGCTCAACCTCTTTGAGTGCATTAAGTCTGCGCTCAAGGGACTCTGCCTGCTCTGCATATGCACGAACTGGATCAGACGCAAGAATGTCATCTGCACGCCTGGAGTCAGAGTTCTCTGTATCTACAGGAGCTCCAGGTGCTGCTGCCATAGCGTCAGTAAGACCCTCGGAGAGGATGTTCAGTGCCAGGCAGGTCATCATAATAGCCAGGCCTGGGAAGAATGCCTGCCACCAACGACCAGCAAGAACGCCAGCACGAGCATCAGCCAGAATATTACCCCATGTTGGAGTTGGCTCTGCAATACCTGCACCGATGAAGGTCAAAGATGCCTCAAAGATAATTGCATCTGCTACCAGTGTAACGGTAAAGACCATGATGGGAGCAATGCAGTTACGAAGAACGTGCTTCCACAAAATCCAAGGTGCACGAGCACCAGAAACAATGGTTGCCCTTACGTAATCCTCGCCGTACTCACTTACGATGTTTGCACGAACAATACGCGCAATCTGTGGCGTGTACATAAAGCCAATGGCAAAGATGATTGAAGGAACGCTGTTACCAAGAATAGAAACAAAGACTGCTGCAAGTGCAATGCCTGGGAACGACATGATGATGTCGAGCACACGCATGATGACCTCAGAGACAGCCTTCCTAGAAACAGCGGCAATAGCACCAATAATTGAGCCACACAATAGTGCCATACCCGTAGCACCAAAACCAATGACCAGTGAATACTGACCACCATGGAGCATACGAGAAAGAATATCGCGGCCCTTATCGTCAGTACCAAAAATGAATCCATTGCCTGGAGCCTGACGAGCGTTGAAGATCTCAAGTGGGTTATGTGGAGCAATAAAGTTTGCAAAGACAGAAGCAAGAACAACAAAGACAAGAATGACAAGAGCAATCTTGGAAGCTGTCTTCATCTTCTTAAAGCCACCAAAGGTTGAACCCTTTGCAGCAGCTTCTTCGAGCTTCTCGACTTGTTTTTTTCTAATTTGTACCATCGCACTACACCGTCCTAATGCGTGGGTTAATCAAGATGTACAACATATCAACAACAATGTTGATGATGATGAAGGACAGTGCAACGACAACAACAACGCCCTGAACAAGCATTGCCTCGTTACCCTGGATGCCCTCAAGAATTGCGGTACCCATGCCAGGAAGGTTAAAAATAACCTCAATAACAACGGCGCCACCCATGAGGTAACCAATCTTCAGACCAAGCGTGGTTACAGGGGTAATAAGAGCGTTGCGAAGTACGTTTCTTGCGATGACGATTCTCTCTGGAATACCAGCGCCGCGAGCAGTGCGGACGTAGTCCTTATCCAGCTCCTCGACCATTGCGGTACGAACAATACGGGTCATCTGACCAGACATTGGAACCGCAAGTGCAAATGCCGGCATAATCATACGAGCAAAGTAGCCGACAAGATTTACCGCAGGATCTGGTAGTGCTCCAGAGGCTGGAAGCAGCTTAAGCGTAGACGCAAAGACCAGAATCAAAAGAACTGCCAACCAGAATGATGGCGTTGCAAGACCGGCAATTGAGAATACGCGGATGATTTGATCGGGCCATTGGTCTCTATAGAGAGCCGCAATAACGCCCAACGTAAACGAAACTATTGCGCCAATAAAGAGACCCATAAAGGTCAACTGCATAGTTACTGGCAGAGCCTTTGAAATTCTTGCAGCAACTGAATAGTGAGAAGTGCCGTAGGTACCCAAGTTTCCATGAGCAACATCACCGATATAGCGTACATATCTCACAGGCCATGGATCATCAAGGCCATTCTCAATGTGATACTGCTGGATAGCTTCTTCAGAAGCAGACTCTCCCAAGGCATTGTATGCAGGATCAACATGCGAGAAAGACATTAGGAAGAATACGAGAAAGGTGACGCCTAGAGCCATAATCGGCAGCGCAATAAGACGGCGTCCGATAAGACGTAATAGGTTGTTCACTATCTCCCCCTCTCTCTTTAAAACAAACCGTACAAATAAAATTTGATGAGACTTTGCACATCTCAGGACTGAATTTTGCGAACAAGAGCCCGAGCGTTATAAGTAAAACGCTCGGGCCCCAATGTATGAGATGCTAAGCGCGTGATGGCAACAAATTAGCTAGCAGTAACTGTGTTGACATCAATGAAGGACAGGCCGGTGGTTCCGATGCCCTTGAAGCCCTTGAGAGCAACGCCGTTGCTGTTTGGCTTCTCGCTCCAGGAAGCGGTGAAGGTCTTAGCAAAGAGAACTGGGTACAGAGGTACGTTCTCAGCGATGATGTCGAAGCACTCGTTCCAAGTGGACTGCTGATCAGCACCAGACTGGCCAAGAGCCTTGGTCATAAGATTGTGGAGCTTGGTCCACTCATCAGACTCCTTCCATGGGCAACGCTTGGTCATCCAGACGTTATCGCCATACCACCAGTTAAGCAGCAGGTCGACGTCTGCGCCGAAGCAGGAAGGATCGCCAGGTGCAAGCAGGATGTCCCAAGAACCGTCAACTGCGTCGATTGCAGCATAGGTTGCAGGAGAAGTATCGGAAACAATGCTTACGTTAAATCCGAGTGCATCAAGATCGTTCTTGACCTGAGTTGCCATGGACTTAACCTGCTCGTTATCGGTGGTGCGGAGAACAACATCACCAGGAGTGATGCCAGACTCAGAAATGAGCTTCTTAGCCTTATCAACATCGTGTGCATAGACAGTGGATGCCTTGTGATAGTTAGCAAAGGAAGAAGGAAGGTAGCTGGTAGCAACCTCAGCCTGACCAGAGAATGCGTTTGCAAGCATCTTGTCTGTATCAAGTGCATAGAGGCATGCCTGGCGAACCTTAACGTTGTCCCAAGGAGCCTTGCCAAGGTTGAACATTGCAAAGCGGACACCAAAGCCCTGGACAGCGTCAACGGTGCAGCCTGCTCCCTTGAGCTGGTCTACAGCATCTGCAGGAACCATTTCCATAGCAAGGGTGGTTCCATCCTGCTGAGCGGTCAGACGAGCGGTTGGATCCTTAAGGACGTCATAGTGGAGCTTATCGTCCTTAGCAGGAGTTGCGCCGTTGTAGTTTTTGTTAGGAACAAGGTCAAGAGTGTTGTCAGAGATGGACTCAAACTGCCATGGACCAGAACCAACTGGCTGCTTCTTCATCTCATCCTGGGAGCTGCTTGCTGGAACAACGCGAACGATGGACAGGCGCTCCTTGAGGAGGGAGAAGTTAGCAATAGTAGTCTTAACGGTGACAGTCTTATCATCCTTCTTCTCTACGGAAGCAATTGGAGAGAGCATTGGGACGTAAACGCTACCCTTAGCAGCGGAACGGTTGAAGGACTCAACAACGTCATCTGCCTTAACTTCATTACCATCAGAGAACTTTGCGCCGTCACGGAGGGTAATCTCAAAGGTGTAATCGTCTACCTTCTTTGGATCAGCAGTAGCAAGCTCATTGAATGTTGAGTAGTCATGGAAGTTAAGACCGTAGAGGCCTTCAACTACCTGCCAGTTAACACCAAGAGCAAGTGCTGATGAAGTAGTAGATGGATCATAGTTCTGGGTTGAATAAGCGGTACCAGCAGTAATTGTGCCGCCGCCTTCCTTTCCAGATGGAGCTTCAGCTGCCTTCTGCTGTCCGCCACCGCAAGCGGTGAGACCAAGACCAGCTGCTACAGTTGCTCCGCCAAGGAAGCCGCGACGCGAAAGTGGACGGTTAATAAACTCGCTCATTTCTGCCTCTTTCTAAAAACTCTCCTTGCCACAACGTGGCACCAATGCCACTTGTGTGGCTTACATCTACATAACTATATGAAGAAAAGATATTTGTTCTGAAGACAGTTCGCCCAACGGTATTAATTTCTCGCTCATTGGCTGCTCAAAATATGAAAACGTGTTTTGTTGTATTATTTACCTCATATAAATCTTAATAGCAGCTAAGAAGGCCCGCAGTTAGCGGGCTTTACTATTATTTTACCTTGTATAATATATAAATTATTTAACTAACTACATAAATAGTAATCATTGTCAACTACCGTTTACCGATGATTTACTACCGTTTGCCTTTAGAAATTACGGATATGTTGTGAAGATTAAACAAGAGTCAG